>DATEWO010000306.1:0-3792 GCA_035257925.1 Propionibacteriaceae bacterium
GCTGGAGCCACAGATGTTCGGCTATGCGCCAGTGGAGGCCGCCGAGATCGCGCTACGACGTGCCGGAATCACGTGGGGTGAGGTGGGCGCGGTGGAACTCAACGAGGCATTCGCCGTGCAGAGCTTGGTGTGCATCGACGCCTGGGGTGTAGATCCTGAGATCGTGAACGTCCGTGGTGGCGCGATCGCCATCGGGCACCCGCTGGGAGCATCCGGAGGACGGATCCTCGGCACCCTCGCCAAAGTCCTGCGGGAGCGTGGCCACCGGTGGGGAGTCGCCGCGATCTGCATCGGTGTTGGTCAAGGTCTCGCGGTCGTCCTGGAGAACCTCGACACCGAAGGGAACGCAGCATAGATGGCCACCGTGGTAGCCGACGCCGACGAGGCCGTCTCCGGAATCGCGGACGGCTCGACTGTGCTGATCGGCGGTTTTGGCACGGCCGGGCAGCCGGTCGAGCTGATCGACGCCTTGATCCGCAGCGGCGTCACCGATCTCACGGTGATCAACAACAATGCCGGCAACGGGCGGGTCGGGCTAGCCGCCCTGCTCGAAAACCGCCAGGTCCGCAAGATCATCTGCTCGTTCCCGCGGCAGGCGGATTCCTACGTCTTCGATGAGCTCTATCGAGCAGGGAAAGTGGAGCTGGAGGTCGTTCCGCAAGGCAACCTGGCCGAGCGGATGCGGGCTGCCGGCGCCGGTATCGGGGCGTTCTTCTGCCCCACCGGGGTCGGGACACCCCTCGCCGAGGACAGAGAACGGCGCACCATCGACGGCCGAGATTACGTCCTGGAGTATCCGATCAGCGGCGATGTGGCCTTGATCAAGGCGTTTCGCGCCGACACTGTGGGAAATCTCGTCTATCGGAAGACAGCGCGCAACTTCGGTCCGGTTATGGCCACGGCCGCGAAGACTACGGTCGTACAGGTGGCCGAGATCGTCCAGCCGGGCGGCATCGACCCGGAGGTTGTCGTCACTCCCGGAATCTTCGTGGACCGCATCGTCCAGATCGCCGGGGTGGGTCCGCTGGCCGAGCCAGGGGCAGCCGGGTGAGCGCCCAGCCGGCTTTCGACACCACCCGACCGCTCGACCGAGATGATCTTGCTCGGTTGCTCGCCGCCGACATTCCGCCGGGCTCGTACGTGAACCTCGGCATCGGCCAGCCCACCCGCGTCGCGGACTTTCTCACACCGCAGAGCGGGGTGATCCTGCACACCGAGAACGGGATGCTTGGAATGGGACCGCAGGCGTACGGCAACGACATCGATCCGGATTTGATCAACGCCGGCAAGATCCCTGTTACCGAGACTGCTGGCGCCGCCTATTTCGACCAGGCCGCTTCGTTCGCCATGATCCGCGGCGGACACCTCGATGTCTGCGTGCTGGGCGCTTTCCAAGTGTCGTTTGACGGGGATCTGGCGAACTGGCACACCGGCGCTCCCGATGCAATCCCCGCGGTGGGCGGCGCGATGGACCTTGCTATCGGCGCGAAGGATGTCTTCGTGCTGATGACGCTTTTCAGCAAGGACGGTTCGCCCAAGCTGGTCGAAAGCTGCACCTATCCACTGACCGGGCTCGCCTGCGTCACCCGTGTCTATACCGATTACGCCGTCTTCGTGCTGACCGATCACGGCATCGTCGCGCGCGAGACCTATGGGATCGGTCGGAATGATCTTGCGGAACGGCTCGGGGTCGCGTTCCAGGATGGTTGACTCAGCATGATCACGTGCCTGTGGCTGCCCACGAAGTTGGTATGTCGGCACCGCCTTCCTGCGAGAGTCGCTGCCCAAAGCGCACGTACGTCGGATGTGGTACGAACTTGCCGGCTACCAGGCTTTCCCCTTGCCGGAAGGTCGTCGCCCGTTGAATGAGGCCCTCTGGGACGAAGGAGAACGTCTCACGGAGACGGCCCAAGTCGGCCTCGGAGTTCATCCGCATCAGCAGCAAGTTGTCGCACTGGGACAACACCTCTTCATGCACCTTGGTGGGGCGTTGCGTCGAGGTCAGCAGATAGAGCCCGAACTTCCGGCCTTCGGCTGCAATGAGGGACGCGTAGTTTGTGGCGAGCGCCGTCACGGTGTCCGCCGGTTGCGCGGGGCAGACGTTGTGGGCCTCGTCAATGACGATCAGGCACGGTTGGCGGCGCGACCGGTTTCGCCACAGCGTCGACAGCACGGTTTCGGATATGAGTCGCTGCTCGTTGATGGTGTCGAGTGAGCCCAGATCAACGACCAAGCAGCGCGAAGTCGGATCCTGCAGTTCGTCGACCAGTGTCCGTCCGCGACCCTGACTCCAGATTGACCAATTGAGAACACCAAGATTGGCCGCACGCAAGCCGAGCCGACGAATTTCGGGATTGTCAGATGACAACAGAGCATCGGGGTCGCTGATCACAGCACGGCCCTTTTCACTGCCGGCCAGGATCCCCGACAACGCGGCGTACTCCTCGCGATCGCGGATCGGATCGAGGCCAAAGAGAGCGGCCTGTGCCGCTGGGTCGATGTCGAGGAACTGCAGCTGCAGCGGCTGCACTGCACCGGGGTCGTTCTGCCAAACCGAAACGCCACTGGCTGCGGTCGCGTACTCCGCGGCGACTGCAGGGTCGGCTGAATCTCGGACCTCAGCCAAGCGGATGTAGTCGGAGTTGGGATCGAGAATGATCATGCGCAGACTGGTGCCGACGAGGAGCTGTTCGAGAAGCAGCCCGAGCGAGTAGGTCTTGCCGGACCCGGACTGACCGCACATGAAGGTATGCCGATTGAAGCCGCCGGCATCCAGAGTTGCGGCCACCCCTGGCGCGAGCAACAACTCTCCTATGGTCAGTGCCGAGCGGTTGGGCCGTATTGATTCGAGCCAGGTAGCGACCTCGCCGGAGTCCGCCGGCCGTACTGCTGCGTCATGGAAGGCCCGCAGCTCCCCGTCCAAGATCACGCCCTCACCACGTGCAAAGCGGATCTGCACGCTGGATTTCATCCCTACCCCCAAGTCGGTGCCCGTCGAGGCATCGGTACGCATCGTCAGGACCTGGCCGAGCCGCCGGCCACCTTTGCCCTCGAGAACGACGTACCCGCCCGTCTGAAGCTCCAGGTCGTGTAGCGACGCCTGAAACGTGAACTGACGCCCATCCACCGAGGTAGCCAGCGGCAGAATGCCGCGTTCTAGCTCGCCACGGACCTTCCGGTATTCGTCTACAACATCAGTCAACGACCCCGCAGGTGTAACTTGCTCAGCCGCCGGTCCTTGTTCTGCATCCGCCATTGCCATTCGCTCCTCCAGGTCTCTGGCCGCAGCGGCCCACGACGCCACAGGGGACGGAGGACAAAGCCTCGCGGTCCCTACGAGCAGATGATCTCGCTCCGGCACTCGCACGTCCTCACCCACGGCAGGTGAAAACAACTGCTCAGCGTTCCGTGAGGTTCCTGACCTCCGTCTGGTCGAGCGTTGCCGACCAACTGGCAAGAAGGCTCAGGGCGTCCGCCGATGCGATCAACTAGTCCTTCCGCCCGGGCTATTCGACGATGCGCAGCCCATGATCGGTGTTGTTCAAACGCTGGCCTCCGTCTGCCGTCACAGTGACGATGTCCTCGATCCGGACTCCGAACTTCCCTGCAAGGTAGATCCCCGGCTCGACGGAGAAGCACATACCTGGCACCAGCGGCTGCTCTTCGCCCTCGACCATGTACGGCGGCTCGTGAGTGGTCACTCCGATTCCGTGGCCGGTGCGATGGATACAATGAGGGTCGGCTCGTGGTCCGGCGAGAGCACCAGCATTGTCAGCCAGTGATCGCGGTCGG
>DATEWO010000307.1:0-17858 GCA_035257925.1 Propionibacteriaceae bacterium
GCTCGCTTCCGGGAACTGCAGGAGCCGAACGTGGAGCATGCGCTGCCGCATGTGTCGCTTTGCTGGGTCACGCTTCACCGGCGGCGACGAAGGAGCCGGATTCCCGCGAGCATCACGCGAGCGGAGCGAGCAATTCAAAGGGAGCGAGCAATTCAACCCTTCGGATCGCGCGCCGCCGATCTGCAGGAGCAGGTGGTGAAACGGCTTCAGCGAGTGGAGCGAGCATTTGATACGGAGCGAGCAATTCAACACTGTAAGAGCCACCAGTGGGAGCCCCACACGTACTGTGAGCTGAGCGCGGAATGTTCGCTTCGCCGACCAAGATCAACGAGGGGATCGGGATGGGTCTTGGGCTGCAACAGCTCCGGCACCACCTCACTCTGCAGACCGCAGAAGGTGGTGGTCGCCCCCACCGCCTCACCTGCCGCTCGTACTGCGTCGATCGCAACGTGTGCGGTGAGGTTCACACTCGACCCGGGTATCGGATTCAGGGCCCGACCGTCGCGATAGGCGGCAAGGGAGCCGGTGACCGGTCGACGCCCTGCAGTATGCCCGTAGTCGATCATGACGGCACAACCTCCACGTTTCATGATCAACTTAACCATCTCCGCCCAGGCCCGGTCCCTGGTGAGGCCGATCTCAGCGCGCTCACCGCCCGACCACCACCGGTCCGCCCAGGCAAGCTGCTCATCCTCCAGTCGCGGCCCAGCCTGCTCCTGGCCATCATCACTGATGATCAACTCACGCCAGCCGTCGGCATGTCGGGTGACGACTGGACATGGTAGGTCGTCCAGCCATTCGCAGCAGATGATCATGATTGGCTCGATGTCGGCCAGTGCGGCGCCGGCCTCGCCAGTTGTCCAGCACCCGTATCGCACGTCCCACAGGTCTTGCGCCCACCCCACCTGGCCGGCCAAGCCCTCGGGCCGGGTCCGAAGATCAATTCCCAGCAGTCGCAGGTCGGGTCGGAGCACAGAAAGCTCCTGCAGCAGACGCCCATTGCCGGCACCGACGTCAACCACCTGGGCGATCTCCTTGTGCCGGTTGACCACGGTGGCGAGCATCTCGGCGATCATCGGCCCGCTTGTCGCTGCGGTACGGAAATGGACATCAGGGCTATGAATGCGCCAGAACCCGTCTGCACCGTACGCCGATTCGATCCAGGCGTCGAACCAGGTTCGCCACCCCCGTGCAGGGGCGTCAGGGGGGCCCGCTCCCCCCGCCGACGAATGCGGGAGCATGGCCCTATGGTGCCTGATGCTGCGTCCCTGACGTCCAGCCCTGTCCAGGCACAATCACTACCTTCTTTTCCAGCGCTACCGCCATTACCCTCCCTGCCGCAGCGGCTCTCGGCGGAGCCGCCGGGATGGATACGCGAAGTGGACGTCGTCGTCATCGGATCGGGCATTGCAGGTTTGACGGCTGCCCTGGAGTGCCGGGATCTCGGAACGATCATGGTCGTTACCAAAGACGAGGTTGCAGCCGGCTCGACCCACTGGGCGCAGGGAGGAATCGCCTGGGTGCAGGCGGAAGGCGACACCATCCAACAGCACGTCGACGACACCTTGGTGGCCGGTGCTGGCCTCTGCATCGAAGAGGCGGTACGCGTGCTGGTCACCGAAGGCCCTGAGGAGGCTGCCAAGCTCATCCACCGAGGCGCGGAGTTCGATCGCGACCTTGCCGGCGAGCTGGAGCTGACCCGCGAAGGCGGCCATAAGCGGGACCGGATCGCCCATGCCGGAGGTGACGCCACCGGCGCTGAGATCGAACGCGCCCTCATCGCCGCCGTCACCGCGGATCATGCGATCGAGATCGTCGAGCATGCACTGGTCCTTGACCTCATTCCGGCCGAGGTCGGCCCCGGCGAGAGGCCGGCAGTGGCCGGGGTGACGCTGCACGTTCTTGGGGAGGGCACTCGCGGAGGGGTCGGCGCGGTGCTCGCCAGGGCGGTGGTGCTGGCCACGGGCGGCGTTGGCCAGATCTACGCCGTGACAACGAATCCGCCGGTCTCCACCGGAGATGGAGTCGCAGCCGCGCTCCGCGCTGGGGCTCGGCTACGCGACATCGAATTCATCCAGTTCCACCCGACAGTGCTCTACCTCGGTACCGGAGCCCGCGGCCAACTGCCGTTGGTCAGCGAGGCCGTGCGCGGCGAAGGTGGCCAACTGGTCAACTCCCGCGGCGAACGCTTCATGGTCGGCAAGCATGAGCTTGCCGAGCTGGCGCCTCGAGACATTGTTGCCAAACAGATCATGAAGGAGATGGCGGCGGCCGAGATCGATCATGTTTACGTTGACGGTCGGATGTTGGGTGAGGAGACCTGGCGGGTGAGGTTCCCGACTATCTGGCACAGCTGTCGCCGAGCCGGTATCAATCCGGCCACAGATCTGATCCCGGTAGCGCCGGCCTGCCACTACTTCTGTGGGGGTGTGGAGACCGACATCGATGGTGCAACGAATTTGATGGGCCTTTATGCCTGCGGAGAGGTGGCCTCCTCCGGCGTACATGGTGCTAATCGGCTGGCCTCGAACTCACTACTCGAGGGACTGGTCTTCGCTCGTCGGATTGCAGAACGGCTGCTGGACCAGCGGCCTCCGCGCCGTCCTCCCGCGCAGGATCGTCGACAAGCAGGACTCATCGATCGGTCAGTGGTTCCCGCATTGCAGCAGGCGATGAGCCGGCACGCGGGAGGGCTTCGGGATGCCTCTGGACTTGATCGGTGCATTAAGGAGTTGGCGAGGCTGGCACGACAAGCGGGCGCCGAGCCCGCTCTGGAGTCCTGGGAAGCCACCAACCTGATGACGGTTGCGGCGGCCGTGGTGTCCTCTGCCCGCCTTCGCGAGGAATCCCGAGGGGCTCATTGGCGCGATGACTTCGAGGGTCGACGCGAGACCTGGCGGGGCCACCTCCTCGTCGAACACGATGATCAGCACGGACTGCGGCATCACTTCGTGCCGGCCCTTCCTGTGCGCCGCCCGGATCGTCGATGATCTGCACCACGCTGGCCCAAGTTGAGGCCATCGTGACGGCTGCGGGACTCGACCTGGATGCCGTGTCATTGATCATCTCTGAGGCACTCGATGAGGATCTAGGTGGCCGGGGTGTGCTGCCGCCCGGCGCCGGCGCCGGGCTGGACGTCACGTCTTATGCCACAATCCCGGCCACTCAGAGTGCGCACGCTGAGTTCGTGGTACGCGAGCCGGGCACCGTCGCCGGGCTGTCCGTGGCCGGGTACGCAATGGCAACGGTCTGCGCGCCGGCCGGTGACTTTCAACTCATCCTGCATGCAACCGACGGAGACCGCGTGACGCGCGGCGACGTACTGATCTCGGTGACGGGCAATGCCCGGGCGCTGCTGACAGCTGAGCGAGTTGCCCTGAATTTGATCACCATGATGTCGGGAGTGGCCACCGCCACCCGGGCTTGGGTCGACGCGCTGGCGGCAACAAATACCAAGGTTCGGGATTCACGTAAGACTCTTCCCGGCTTGCGAATGCTGCAGAAGTACGCGGTCCGTGTTGCTGGGGGTACCAATCATCGGATGTCATTGGCTGATGCTGCGTTGATCAAGGACAACCATGTGATCGCGGCTGGGGGAGTGGTAGAGGCTTATCGCGCAGTGCGGCGGTCTTTTCCTGACCTGCCAGTTGAGGTGGAAGTGACGTCTGCTGAGCAGGCCCGCCAGGTCGTCGCAGCAGGTGCGACAGAGATCCTGCTTGACAATATGCGCCCTGATGTCATGGCCGGTATCGTCGCTGAGTTGGCAGGTCTGGCAACTTTTGAGGCCAGCGGCGGCTTGACATTACTGAACGCGGCCGAAGTTGCCCAGACTGGTGTCAATTTCGTTGCGGTAGGAGCGATCACCCATTCTGCGCCGGCCTTAGATATCGCTCTCGATTTTTCTTCTGGAAAGTGAAGAACGCGAGTAATCTCGCACTTGTCAGGTACTCTCACTTTCCCAAACTGGAGGAACTTATGGCTCAGCGCGTGCAGATCATTCTTGAAGACGATTACGACGGGGGATCCGCCGACGAGACGGTCAGTTTCGCATTAGACGGGGCGGAGTATGAAATCGATCTGTCGTCCAGGAACGCCAATGGGCTCCGCGAAGCATTGGCGCCCTGGGTGGCACACGCCCGCAAGATCGGGGGCCGGCGTAAGCGAGGCACCAAAGCAGCTGGTTCTGCGAGCACTAGCGATATCCGAGCTTGGGCATTGGCAAACGGCCACACCGTCAGCAGCCGCGGCCGCGTCTCGGCAGAGGTACGGGAGGCGTACGAGAGAGCTCATGCTTGATCTGAGGATTCAGCCAAACCTCCGAACGGCTCTCAGCAGGTCTCGCTGGTAGCCCGACCACGGCTCACGATCGTGGTCATCGGTTGCGCCCTGGGCGAACATGTTTCGTCCAGGGCGCTCGCTGTTCTGGGCCAGGTCGCGCTGGGTTCCATGCCTAGCCGACGGCTCATCCGCCACCATTCAGGCAACCTCACAAAGTGTGATCGGCAAGGGGGAATATCTAGCGGTCGGGTGACTGTTGTAAGGCGATACCGCACTCTGGTCGATTGGGCGCAGCACAGGCGCGCTGGGTGGCCGACAGCCGGGCGCGCGACGAATGTGCAACAAGGCAACTGAGGGCGTGGCCGACTAGAGTGAGAGACATCGGTGCTCGTTGGCGAACCAGCAGGGCGAGACCCGCACCGAGAACGAGGGAGCAACCATCATGTTTGAGCGGTTTACTGACCGGGCCCGGCGCGTCGTGGTGTTGGCGCAAGAAGAGGCTCGCATGCTCAACCACAACTACATCGGCACTGAACACATCCTGCTGGGACTCATCCATGAGGGCGAAGGCGTAGCTGCCAAAGCTTTGGAATCCCTTGGTATTTCCCTAGAGGCTGTCCGGCAAAAGGTGGAAGAGATCATCGGACATGGCCAGCAATCCCCCAGTGGACACATCCCATTCACGCCGCGAGCAAAAAAAGTACTGGAACTGAGCCTGCGCGAAGCGCTGCAGATCAATCATTCCTACATCGGTACTGAGCACATCCTGCTCGGCTTGATTCGAGAAGGCGAAGGCGTCGCTGCTCAAGTTTTGGTGAAGCTCGGTGCAGATCTCAACCGGGTGAGAAATCAGGTTCTGCAATTGCTCAGCGGATTCCAAGGTAAGGAAGCGGCTACTTCCGGCGCGCCAGAGCAGGGCAGCACTCCGTCCTCATCGATGGTGCTCGACCAGTTCGGTCGCAATCTCACCCAGGCGGCACGGGAGAACAAGCTTGATCCAGTTATCGGCCGTGAGACCGAGATCGAGCGAGTGATGACTGTGCTCTCGCGGCGTACCAAGAACAATCCCGTGCTGATTGGCGAGCCAGGTGTCGGTAAGACCGCTGTTGTCGAAGGCCTTTCACAGGCAATCGTCCGCGGCGATGTTCCCGAGACACTGCGAGATAAGCAGATTTACACTCTCGACCTGGGTGCACTGGTTGCTGGCAGCCGTTATCGCGGCGATTTCGAGGAGCGCCTGAAGAAGGTGCTGAAAGAGATCAAGACCCGCGGCGATGTCGTGCTGTTCATCGACGAGATCCACACCCTTGTCGGCGCCGGCGCAGCCGAGGGCGCCATCGATGCCGCCAGCATCCTCAAGCCGATGCTGGCTCGCGGTGAATTGCAGACCATCGGCGCCACCACGTTGGACGAATACCGGAAGTATGTGGAAAAGGACGCTGCCCTGGAGCGGCGCTTCCAGCCGATCCAGGTCGCTGAGCCATCCATCGCACACACCATCGACATCCTGCGTGGGCTGCGTGACCGCTACGAGGCGCACCACCGGATCACTATCACTGACGAGGCACTGGTTGCCGCGGCACAAATGGCTGACCGGTACATCTCTGATCGCTTCTTGCCCGACAAGGCGATCGACCTGATCGACGAGGCGGGTGCGCGGCTGCGGATCCGGAGGATGACCGCTCCGCCGGACCTGCGGGAATTCGACGAGAAGGTCGCCGCCGTACGGCTGGAGAAGGAAGCCGCCATCGATGCTCAGGACTTCGAGCGCGCCGCCGGTCTCCGCGATGACGAGAAGAAGCTGCTGACCGCCCGCACTGAGCGTGAGGCGCAGTGGAAGTCTGGTGATCTTGATGTCGTCGCCGAGGTGGATGAGGAGATCATCGCCGAGGTGCTGTCCACGGCGACCGGTATCCCGGTGTTCAAGCTGACCGAAGAAGAGTCGGCCCGGTTGCTGCGGATGGAAGAAGAGATCGGCAAGCGCTATATCGGTCAGCACGACGCTGTCAAGGCGCTCTCTCGCTCGATCCGTCGTACCAGGGCGGGCCTGAAGGACCCGAAGCGGCCCAGCGGTTCGTTCATCTTCGCCGGGCCGTCCGGTGTCGGCAAGACCGAGCTGACCAAGGCGCTGACTGAGTTCTTGTTCGGCGACGAGGACGCCATGATCCAGCTGGATATGAGCGAGTACTCCGAGAAGCACACCGCCTCCCGGCTCTTCGGCTCACCTCCGGGCTATGTCGGCTACGAGGAAGGCGGCCAGCTCACCGAGAAGGTGCGCCGCAAGCCGTTCAGCGTGGTGCTCTTCGACGAGGTAGAGAAGGCCCACCCGGACATCTTCAACTCGTTGCTGCAGATCCTCGATGAAGGTCGGCTCACCGACGCGCAAGGCCGGGTGGTCGATTTCAAGAACACAGTGATCGTGATGACGACCAACCTGGGCACCCGGGACATCGCCAAGAGTGTCTCCCTGGGCTTCAGCGGGGCGAGCGGTACCGAGGGCGGCTACGACAAGATGAAGGCCAAGGTCACCGACGAGCTCAAACAGCACTTCCGTCCGGAGTTTCTCAACCGGGTGGACGAGATTGTGGTCTTCCGCCAGCTCAGTCAGGAGGACATCGAGCGAATCGTCGACCTCATGGTCGCCCAGATCGAGATCCGGCTCAAGGACAAGGACATGGGCATCGAGCTCACGCCCGCGGCCAAGACCTTGGTCGCCAAGCGCGGCTTCGATCCGGTGCTTGGGGCTCGACCGCTGCGTCGGGCGATCCAGCGCGACGTCGAGGATCTGCTCGCGGAGAAGATCTTGTTCTCGGAGCTGAAGCCTGGCGAGATTGTCGTGGTCGATGTCGCCGATCCCGGTTCAGAGCACCCATTCACCTTCACCGGCACACCGCGTTCGGCAGCTCCGGACGTACCGCCCGTGGAGTTCGGCGGCATCGTCGAAGGCTTCAACGAAGGTTCCGAAGCCGCCAACGAGTAACAACCTCTCAACGTCAATCGGCTGCATTTCACGTGGAGTGCGGCCGATTGTCGTTGTGTTGTGCCCTCACCCTTGTCGCCGAAACCCACGTGCACGTAGATTCCTGGCGCTCTACTCAGGTTGCTACCTATGCAGACCGTCACGAACCTGTGTAGAGCTGCCTCTGTATTAGGGACTGGTGTTACATCTGGCAGAGTGGCGCGGTGCCCGTGACGAACCGGATTCCAGCCGTGTGGCTGGTCGTCTCGGGCATCATTTCCGTCCAGGTTGGAGCGGCAATCGCCAAGGACCTGTTCGACCTGGTGCCGCCAACAGCAATGGTCTGGCTGCGGCTCATTACCTCCGCCGTGATCTTGCTCTTGGTGGCGCGGCCACGGCTGACGGGGCAGTCAGGTCAAGATTGGTTGATCGTCCTCGGCTTCGGCGTCAGCCTGCTCGTCATGAACTGGGCCATCTATCAGTCCTTCGCGCGGATCCCCTTGGGCATTGCGGTGACGATCGAGTTCCTCGGTCCTCTCACCGTGGCTGTGATCGGTTCCCGCCGTCTCACGGATCTGATCTGGGTTGCCCTCGCCGGGATGGGCGTGGCCCTGCTGGGTCTGTCGAGAGCAACGCTGACACTCGCCGGAGTGGGATTCGCTTTGCTCGCGGCCCTCGGCTGGGCCTGCTACATCCTGCTGAGCGCGCAGACCGGCCGGCGTTGGCCGGGGATCAGTGGCATTGCGATCGCCAGCATGGTTGGGGCGATTGTGTTGGCCCCCCCGGCCATCGTCGAGGCCGGCAGCCAGATGCTCAACCCGACGATCCTTGCGCTGGGGTTTGCAATTGGTCTGCTCAGCTCGGTCATTCCGTACAGCTTTGAGCTGATCGCTCTGCGCCGCATGCCACCGCGGGTCTTCGGCATTCTGATGAGTCTGGAGCCTGCTGCGGCGGCACTCGCCGCGATGATCTTGCTCGGGGAATTTCTCAGCCTCGTGCAATGGCTGGCGATGGGCTGCGTGATGATCGCGAGCATCGGCGCAACCCGTACGTCATCAACTTTGGATCAGCCTGCGCCGGACTGACCGAAATGTGAGGTCTCAGGTCAAGGCCTAATGGCCAACGACATCGGAGTCGGCGACAACGGATTCACCGCGATCTAGTCCGCTGATCGTGCTCATTTCCCGTTCGGTTAATTCGAAGTCAAAGATGTCGATGTTTTCTGCGATCCGGCCCGGATTTCCCGACCGCGGGATGGCGACCAGACCGAGTTGGATGTGCCATCGGAGCACGACCTGCGTTGCGGACTTTCCGTGATCTTTCGCTATTCCCGTGATCACCGGATCGTTCCGCAGCTCGTCGCCGGACGCACCAAGCGGACTATACGACTCGGTGACGATGCTGTGGGCTGCGTGGTAGGCGCGGCTGGCATTCCTCGTCGCGTACGGGCTCAGCTGGATTTGGTTGACATCGGGCGTGATGCCGGTTTCGTCGAGCACTCGCGTCAGATGAGCAGGTTTGAAATTCGACGTGCCTATGGCGCGGAGTCCATCGCTGTCCAGAATTGACTGGAGACCCCGTAGTGCATCGACGTAACGATCTTGGTCCGGATTCGGCCAGTGCACCAGCAACAGATCGATGTAGTCGACGCCCAGCCGCCCAAGGCTCGCCTGGTACGCCTGACGGACCCCATCGACGCTATGCCACCGGCGGTTGAACTTCGTGGTGATGAAGACCTCGGATCGATCGATACCGGAGTCACGAATCGCTTGTCCGACCGCATCTTCGTTGCGGTAGTTCTCGGCTGTGTCGATCAGCCGATAGCCGGCCTCGAGGGCTGTCCGGACCTGAGTCGCTGACTCGGCCCCCTGAAGCGGCGATGTGCCGAGTCCGAGCACTGGGATGTCAGCGCCATTGCGGAGCTGGAGCGTCGGGGCGAGTTCGGGCATCAGACAGGTGCCTCCTGATCAAGGGCGTCGAAAACCTAACCTGGCAACGACCATCGGTTGCCTATCGCGACCACCAGCCCGTCTGCCACTAGTGAGGCCAGCGCGCGGTCGCGCTGCACCAAATCTTGCCATGCCTCTGCCAGCGCACGGCCTGTGATCGGCTCCTCGCTGGATCGCAGCACAGCAAGCAGAGCGCCCCGGCACTGTCGGTCGGTCCCTACATATGTCTGACCGCGCCGCGGCACGCCGTTCCACTCGGGATAACCCCCTTGGCGCCAGGCACACAGGGTCGCTACCGGGCAGGCCTCACAGCTGGGACTGCGAGCGCGGCACAGCAATGCACCGAGCTCCATGGAAGCGATAGCCCAGCGTGCCGCGCGCTGCGGGTTTCGTGGAGCCAGTTCCTCAGCCAGCTCACGCTCGCGCTGCGTCGAAGCCGCGCTGGGGTACCCAACGCCGTGAACCAATCTGGCCAGCAGGCGGCGGACATTCGTGTCGAGCACGATCTCGCGCCGACCGTAAGCAAAACTCCCGATTGCCGCCGCTGTGTAGGAGCCGACCCCGGGCAGTCTCAGCAGGGACTCGCGATCTTGCGGCACCTGGCCGTCGAAGTCGTTCATGATCATCTGCGCAGCCTGGTGCAGCCGCAGTGCCCGTCGTGGGTAGCCGAGACGACCCCAGGCTCGCACAGCGTCGCCAGGCGGCGCCGCAGCAAGCGATGCAGGGGTAGGCCACCGCTCCATCCAGGCCTCCCATGGGCCGCGTACCCGCACGACCGGAGTCTGTTGCAGCATGAATTCGCTGACCATGATCGCCCACGGTGTCGCATCGGGGCGTCGCCACGGCAGATCCCGCGCGTGCCCGGCGTACCAGCTCAGGGTCCGCACCACGATGGCCCGGGCTTCGCCGATCGGCAGCTGTCGATCCTGGACGCCGCTTGACACGTGCGCAGATTACGTGATCAAGCCACGTTCGGTGTACGCCGACTCTGCCAGCCGGACCAGGCCGTCCCGAATCACCCGAGCGCGGCTCTCACCGACCCCCTCGACTGCCTGTAGGTCTGTGGTGCTGGCGCCGAAGAGAGCCTGCAGGGTGCCGAAGTGCTCGATCAGCCGGTCGCCCAGGTAGGAAGGCAGGCGGTTGATCTGTGCCATCTGCCGGAAGCCCCGGCTCGTGACATGGCTTTCCAGGTGCATGTTGTGCGGGAAGCCGGCGGCCCGCGCGACGGTGAGCGGATCCAGCAGTTCGTCGGTGTTCAGATGTTGCAGACCCGCGAGGCCGAAGGTCGCTGAATCGCTCGGCTGGTAGTCCCGCTCCAGCAGGCAGCGCAGCTCCTCGATCCCTGCCCGCAGCTCGTGCAGCTGGAGGGTAAGCAGGCGGCCATCACTGCCCAGCTCGACCACGTAGGTGTCGAGTTCGTCCTCCAGCCGCCGCACCATCTCCAATCGCTGGGCCACCAGGGCAAAGTCCCGAACCGTTACCTGATCCTGAACCTCGAGTGAGGACAGCCGGGTCGAGACCTCCCAGAGCCGCCCCCGATACCGCTCCAGGGTCTGCAGTGCCTGATGTGCCCTTGTCAAGATCTGGTCGGAGTGCTCCACCAGATGGCGTCGGTAGTCCAGGTAAAGAGCGATCGTGGACATCGATGCCGAAATCGAGACCACTGGCAGCCCCGACTGGCGCGACACCCTGTCAGCAGTGCGATGCCGAGTACCTGTTTCAACGGTGTCGGTGCCCGCGTCGGGCATGAGCTGCACTCCAGCTCGGATGATGCGGTCGTTCTCCCAATCAAAGATGATCGCTCCATCCATCTTCGCCAGCTCACGTAGCGCAGTCGGGGTGTAGACGACATCAAGCGCGAATCCGCCAGTCGAGATCTGAGAGATGATCTTGTTCCGGCCGAGCACGACCAAGGCGCCGGTACGCCCACGCAGAATTCGCTCGAAGCCGTCGCGGAGCGGCGTACCCGGTGCCATCATCGCGAGGTATTCCAGCAGCCGGCGGTGCAGATCGGGGTCTGACGCCACAATCGCTCCCTCCGTCAGCCTCGAAGTCGAAAACGGGGGCGGGTCGTGCCGCGCCGTTGCGACCAGACCCACTCCCTCGGCAGACCGTATCAACTGCTCCGCTCAGCACCCGGGCCGTGTGCTGTCAGTCGCCCGCGGGGAGCAAGGCCAGTGCCGCGAGCGCCTGCTCGACTGTCGTCACCGAATGCACCAGCATGCCCGCGTGAACCGTCATGGTCTGCTCCCGGGCGTCTCTAGGCTCGGCGGGGATGACTGCTTCCGCAGAACCAAGCCTCGCTGACTCGTTGAGCCGGCGATCGGTTCCGGGCACCCGGCGTAGCTCACCGGCAAGGCCGATCTCGCCCAAGGCGACGATGCGTTGCGGCACCGGCCGGTTGCATGCCGCTGAGGCGATCGCGAGCGCAGCCGCCAGGTCAGCCGCCGGATCGCTCACCTTCGCTCCACCAACAGTCGAGACGTAAACGTCACGATCGTTGAGCCGTAGGCCGCAGCGTTGCTCCAGCACTGCGAGAACCATGGCAATCCGGCCCGACTCGATACCGTTCATGATGCGCCTCGGTTGCGCCGACGTCGGTTTGGCGACCAGCGCCTGGATTTCCGCGAGCAGCGGTCGGCGGCCCTCCATGGTGACCGTGACCGCAGTGCCAGGCACTGGCTCGCAATGCTGGGAGGTGAACAGGCCTGAAGGATCAGGCACTTCCAGGATTCCAGAGTCAACCATCTCAAAGCAGCCAACTTCATCGGCCGGGCCGAAGCGGTTCTTGGTCGCGCGAACCATCCGAAAGCCGGAGTGGCGGTCACCCTCGAACGCGAGCACAACATCGACCAGGTGTTCCAGCAGCCGAGGACCAGCAATTGCCCCGTCTTTGGTCACATGTCCGACGATGATCACCGCCATCCCGCGGCGCTTCGCCACCCGCACCAATGCACTCGTCACTTCGCGAACCTGGGTCACACCACCAGGTGACCCATCAGCCTCAGCAGTGCCGATCGTCTGGACCGAGTCGAGCACCATGAGCGACGGCCGCACCTCCTCGACATGGCCGAGCACAGTACCGAGATCGGTCTCGGCTGCGAGGTAGAGCTGATCAGCGACAGCGTTGGTACGCCCCGCGCGGAGCCGCACCTGCGCGGCCGACTCCTCACCCGTCACGTACAGGGTGGTATGTCCGTTTCGCGCCCAACGGGCCGCGACCTCGAGCAGCAGTGTGGATTTCCCCACGCCGGGCTCTCCAGCCAGTAGCACCACAACTCCCGGCACCAGGCCGGCGCCGAGCACGCGGTCGAGTTCGGCTACCCCGGTGCGGGCATGAGTCGCCAGCGCCGCGTCGACCATGCCGATCGGGACCGCCTTGGTTGCTGGAACCGATGATGGGATTTGGTTCAGCTTCGGCGCGGCCTCCTCGACGACACTTCCCCAGGTCTGACACTCGCCGCAGCGCCCGACCCAGCGACTCGACCTCCAACCGCATTCAGTGCAGGTATGGCTTGGTTTGGCGCTCGTCTTGGGCATGGCGGAGACCCTAGGACTCTGGGCTGACAGTTCTGAAGGTCGCTGAGGGACGGCTGCGGCTACTCTGACGACAGCACTGTTTGTCCCTGGGAGCGTCATGACCATCGAGCCAGCTCGGGATGTCCGCTGGGTCACAGCGGACGAGAGAGCCTGGTTCGTCTCCGCAGCATTGCTGATCTTCGCTTGCCTGGCAACGGCTGTCTCGGTCATGCGGCAATGGTCACTGTGTGGCGCAGATGCCGCGTCTCAGGCCTGCCTGGCGTTGCAACAGACCATGAACATGCTGCCGATCCAAGCGGACACGATGGCGCTGCGGGTTCCTTGGGCAGCCCAGTTAGCCGCATTGGGGCTCACACTTGCCACCTGCGCCTTGATCGCTTTCTTGCTGCTCCACCCATTGGCTCGCGGTATCAAGATCTTCGGTGCCGCCGCCGCCGTTCCGCTGGTGATCATGAGCCTCGGCGGGTGGTTTGGCGTGCGGTCGGTCGAGGGCTGGGTCGCCTACGGCGGTGCTTGGATCGTCCTGGGTACGATTTCGGAGTTCGTTGCCATTGGCTTCCTGGTCTACGCGAGCATGAGTCGGCAAGCGGTGAACCTCACGACGATGCAGCGGCTGGTGGTCTTGATCTTCGGCGTGACCGCGTTTGGCACCATGCATCAGTCTGCGGAGTTCATCTTGCTCGCCCTCTTCGACCAGGCGGCCCAAGCTGTGCCGCGTTATCTGGGCCTGGGCACGGCAGTCACGCTGGGCCTGACGGGTACGGGGGTGATCTTGCTCACCCTGCGGGCGCGTAAGAAGCCCCATCACCAGGAGGTTTCGATCCTGGGCTAGTGCAGTTAGGGGAGCGCCGGGTCCGCAAGCGTGGCGGCGACCTCCAACACGCGTGCATTGCCAGCCGGCTCACCGACAGTGATACGGAGACCATCCCAGTGATCACCTGAGGCGTACGGCCGTACCGCCACCCCGGCACGGGCAAAGGCGGCTGCGTAGGCCTGGGTCTGCGGTCCGCCGGGCAGCCAGACGAAGTTGCCTTGAGCGTCCGGAATCTCAAAGCCGAGGTCCCGCAGGCCCACGGCCAGCGCGTCTCGCGCCTTGACAAGCTCGGCGACGCGGTCGAGCAGCAGCGGCTCAGCGTCCAAAGAGGCGATGACCGCCGCCTGGGCGGCGATGGATACCCCGAATGGGAGCCCCACGGCACGGACGGCGGCAGCCACCTGAGGATCCGCGACGCAGTAGCCGACGCGAAAGCCGGCAAGCCCGTACGCCTTGGAAAAGGTCCGCAGCACCACCACGTTGGGTCGTCCGGCCATCGCGTCCAAGCCCCGAAGCCCCTCCGGGTCGGTGATGAACTCAACGTACGCCTCGTCGAGAACGATCATGATGTGATCGGGCACCGAGTCGATGAAGTCGATCACCTGCTGATGGTGCAGCGCCGGCCCTGTCGGATTGTTCGGCGTACACAGCATGATCACCTTCGTGGCCGGGGTAACCGCCCGTCGCATCGCCTCAAGATCATGAACGGCGCCCGGAGCCAGCGGCACGGGCACCTGAGTTGCACCCGTCAGCTGGACGGCGATCGGATAGGCCTCGAAGCTGCGCCAGGCGTAGACCACCTCATCGCCGGCCTCACACGCCGCCTGAACCAGGTGGTAGAGCACCGCGACTGAGCCAGTGCCGAATGCGAGCTGCTCCTCGGGGACACCGAGCCGGCTACTCAACACCCTGGTCATCTCAGTGTTGGCAATGTCGGGGTAACGGTTCATCTGAGCCACGGCCGCGGCGGTGGCCTCCATGACGCCGGGGAGCGGCGGGAAAGGGTTCTCATTGCTGGAGAGCTTGAACGACAGTGCCCGATCCACCCCGGGAGCAGGCTTCCCGGCTGTGTACACCGGCAGGCCCGCAATGGCTGGCCGCAACCTGATCAAATCCGTACCTCACCGCGCGGTGTGCTGAAGATCGCAGCGGCAAGTCCGGGCCGATCCCGCGGTCGACACCAGGCGATGTCGACGTCGGCCAAGATCTCCTTGCTCCGTCCACCCAACCACTGATCGACACGGGCCGGATCGCCGGCGATCTCGATCTTGAGGAGCTCGACCTCGCGGCCGCCTACAGAGGGATGGATCGCGTCGTGCGACCACTCGACGAAAAAGGGAAGCTGGGGATCCACCTGAAGGTCCTTGACCCCGAGCTGATGCCAGGTCAGCACTGTCCCGTCCGGCAGGTGGCGATTGCCCTCGATCGCGGCGCGACCCATGCGGTGCTCGATCGGGGCAAGATCATCAACCGCGATCACCCAACCCAACCAGCCACCCCCCTGCGCCGATCGGGCGCGTACCGCCTGACCGAACGGCACCTTGTCAGCTGCCGGATGATCCAGAACGCCGACGACCTCGAGATAGTGCCCATCCGTCAGCGGCAAGATCCGGTTGCGGGTGCCGAACCGTGGATGGAACCCGCCGTCGAGAAAGGTCACTCCCAGCTGCGCTCCGAGCCACTGCGCCGTCGCCTCCAGGCCTTCCGGCCCGGCCGCAAACGACAGGTGATCCAAGCGCATTCCCACATTGTTGCTGGGGGCCATCCGCGCGGAGCAGGGGGCCTCTTCCGCGCCGCCTGATGCCGGGGGTTATGGTGTCGGGTCGGCCGGATGCCGCATGGCCGGGCCGCGTCGCGACTCGAACGCCTGACACATCTCGACAAGGACCTGGTACGCCGCCGGGCCCATGAGCGCGACGAGCTCGGCCCGATTCTCCTGATACACCGGACGGACGCCATGATGCGCCGCAGTGTTGGACGAGCAATACCAATCGAGGTCGGCTCCGCCGGGGCCCCAGCCGTCGCGGCCGTACTCGCCGATGGTGATCTCGGTGTAGGTGGTGTTGTCGGTGCGGGTCACGGTACGAAACTGGCGGCGGATCGGGAGCTGCCAGCAAACGTCCGGCTTGGTCTCCAAGAAGTCGCGGCCCTGGCTCAACGCCAGCAGGTGCAGTGCGCAGCCCTGACCGGCCGGAAAGCCTGGACGGTTGAGAAAGATGCAGGCGCCGTCGATCACTCTCGTCTTGCGGCCAGGCAGTTCACCCTCGGCAAGATGATCAGGATGCTCCTCCTCGGCCCAGCCACCAACGCGGGCGTCCTGCTTGTACTGCCACTGGCTACGCTTCAGCTGCCGGACCGCCTTGCCGACTCGTTTCTCGTCTGCGGCGTCAGCAAAATGGGCGCCTAACGTGCAACAGCCGTCGTTCGGCCGGTCGGCGTAAATACCCTGGCAGCCCTGACCATAGATGCAGGCCCACCGCGAAGTCAGCCACGTAAGGTCGCAGCGAAACACCTGGCCGTTGTCGCCTGGATCTCCAAACTCGACGAATGCGCGAGGGAATCCAATCAGCACTTCGGGCACGCGCGACAGTGTAGGCCCTCAAAAGGGAGGTCTAGGCTGGGCGCGTGCCCGTAGATGACTCGTCACCGTCGAGGGCGCGGGAAGCGGAGCTGGTGCAGCTGAACTCCGAAGGCCAGCTGATCAAGATCCCACCCGCCCGGATCGGACTATCCACCTCCTCGGTGTATCCCGAGAGCACCTCGAGCGCGTTCGAACTCGCCCGTCGGTTGGGTTATGACGGGGTGGAGATCATGATCGGCATCGATCCGGTGGCCGCAGACATGGACGCGGTGGAGAAGCTGCGCGACTACCATGGCGTGCCCGTGCTGTCGATCCACTCGCCTTGTTTGTTGATCAGTCAGCGGGTCTGGGGGACAGACCCATGGGTGAAGCTCGAGCGGTCGGTCGAGGCGGCACGCAAGCTCGACGCCGACGTGGTGGTCGTCCATCCCCCATTCCGCTGGCAGCGGGACTACGCCAGAGGTTTCGTCGAAGGAGTCCGGCGACTGGCGGAGAGCAGCGGCATCTTGGTATCTGTGGAGAACATGTATCCCTGGCGTACCCCGGGCGGGGAGCTGAAGGCATACGTGCCCGGTTGGGATCCCACAGAACTGGACTACGACGATCTGACGTTGGATCTCTCTCACGCCTCGACCGCCAACCAGCAGTCGCTTGACCTTGTTCGGTCCTGGGGGCCGCGACTGCGGCACGTGCATCTCACCGATGGCAGCGGATCGGTCAAGGATGAGCATCTGGTGCCCGGCCGCGGCGACCAACACGCTGGGCTGGTGCTGCAATACCTGGCGGAGCGGAACTTCTCTGGCCATGTGGTGCTCGAGGTGAATTCGCGCAAGAGCGGTACCCGGGCGCAGCGGGAGGCCGACCTGGCCGAGTCGCTGGCTTTCGCGCGGCTGCATCTGGCGGCGCCGATTCAGCCCTCGTACGCCGTAGACAGGGCCGGGGTTGCCAGCGCTCTCTAAGAAGGCCGGTAATGTGCCTCGTCCGGTTCACAAATGGTTTTGAGCCGCCGCGCTTAGGTGTCTCTGCTCGATGGCTTACCGGCGGCGAAGCGGAGTAGCACGGCACCGGAATTGAATGGCCGCGTCTCCAGCAGTTGCAGCGAGAGTTCGGCCGACTCGAACAAACGTGTGCCGCGGCCGACCACCACCGGGAAGACGAACAGCCGGTACTCGTCGACCAGGCCCGTGGCGATCAGTGCATGGACGAGTTGCACGCTTCCGGTGGCCACGATGTCGCGACCAGGATCCGCCTTCAGTGCTCGCACTTCCTCAGCCAGGTCGCCGCGCAACACAGTGGTGTTCTGCCAGCCTGGATCCTCGATGGTGCGAGAGACGACGTATTTCTTCACACCGTTGAGGTAATCGGAGACGCTGGTCGGATCATCGGTCTGCTTGGGCCAGAAGCCTCGGAAGGCCTCGAATGTGTTGCGGCCCAGGAGTAGCGCGTCGGCGGCAGCGGAGTGCTCAGCGGTCGTGGCGATGATGTCCGACTGATCGACGTCTTCGGCGAGCGGGTCGAACCAGCCCGCGGACATATCGATGACCCCGTCGACGGTGATGTTCTCGGTGACAACAAGCTTGCGCATGGCTCTCCTCGACGATTGGACGGATCTTCACCTGCAGTAGACCCAACCGCTGAGGACAACTCATCGCGACTGAGCTCAGGGATTGTCGGGCGCGTTGCCGGTGACGCAGAAGACCATCCCGACCGGGTCGCGGAGCACGATCCAGCCGCGGC
>DATEWO010000308.1:0-8702 GCA_035257925.1 Propionibacteriaceae bacterium
GGCGGCTACCGACCCAGATCGCGATCCACTGCTTCAGCCTGTCTCTGGTGATGCTGGCGGCCCTGCTCATTGCCGGCACGTTCCAGCTACCAGGCTTCGAGATCATCCGGTTGGCAACCTTCGCCGTGGCTGGGTTAGCGCCACTCGCCTTCCTCGCGGGCCTGCTCGATGCCCGCCTCGCCAAGGCAGGTGTCGGAGAACTTCTGGTGCAGCTGCAGGCAAACCCCGCACCAGATCTCCGGGAACTGCTGGCTCAAGCGTTGCGGGATCCCACCTTGGCATTGATCTACTGGCTTCCCCAATACGGCAGCTGGGCCGATCAAGACGGCAATCCGGCGACACTGCCGGAGTCCGACAGCGGTCGCCAAGTGACGCTGGTCAAGCAGGATGGTGAGCAGGTGGCGGCACTGGTCTACGACGCCACGCTCGGCGATGAGCCGGAGCTGGTGGAGGCGGTCACCGCCGCGGCTGCCATGGCCATCGAGAATGGTCGGCTCGAAGCAGAACTCCGTGCCCGGCTGCAGGACTTGAGCGGCTCCCGTACCCGCGTAGTAGAGGCGCAGCAGAACGAGCGCCGCCGCCTGGAGCGTAACCTCCACGACGGTGCGCAGCAGCGCCTGGTAGCCCTGGCCCTGGAACTGGGCATGCTCGCCGAGCAGGCGGACAGCGACCCCACCACCCAGACCAGACTGAAACGGGCACGCAGCGAGGTCGCTCAGTCACTGGACGAACTGCGGGACGTGGCTCGAGGCCTGCATCCCGCCGTTGTGAGCGGACACGGGCTCGCCATTGCCCTCGAGTCGCTCGTCGCGGTCACGCCGCTCGAGGTGCAGTTGAAGACCGACGGACTGCCCCGGCTTCCAGAGCACCTCGAGGTCGCTGCCTACTATGTTGTCTCCGAAAGCCTGACGAACGCCGCAAAGCATGCGCAGGCCAGCCAGGTCACCGTGGACGTAGGGGTGGCCGGCAACACCTTGATCGCTGAAATCGTCGACAACGGCAGCGGTGGCGCGGACTCCGAACGTGGCACTGGGTTACGAGGGCTGGCTGATCGCGTCGAAGCTTTGAATGGTCGACTGCAGATCTGGAGCGCCGCCGGCAAGGGCACTCGGGTACGAGCGGAGCTGCCGTGCGGGTAGCCATCGCCGAGGACAGCGTGCTGCTACGCGAGGGCGTCGCGCGGTTGCTGACAGACGCGGGCATCGAGGTCACTCATCGTTGCGGCACTGCCGATGAGTTGCTGGTACGCGTCGCAGAGGATCCGCCGGATGCGGTCGTTGTCGATATTCGGATGCCTCCGACCCATACCGACGAAGGGATACAGGCCGCGCTGACCATCCGGGAGAAGTATCCGGACGTCGGCGTGCTCGTGCTCTCCCAGTACGTGGAAGTTGGACTGGCCATGCGGCTGTTGGCCGACTCGGCTGAAGGGGTCGGCTACCTGCTCAAGGACCGGGTGAGCGAGGTCAAGGAGTTCGTAGCGGCGCTCCGGCGGGTCGCAGATGGAGGTTCCGCATTGGATCCCACCATCGTCTCGACCATGCTGAAGCGGCATCGTAGCTCGGACCCTCTGGATTCGCTGACGCCCCGGGAACGTGAGGTGTTGGAGCTGATGGCAACGGGAGCCTCCAACGCCGGCATTGCGGAGTCGATGGTGATCACCCAGCGGGCGGCTGAGAAGTATGTGTCGACGATCTTCACCAAACTCGGCATTCCGGCTACCGGTAGCGAGTCGCGGCGGGTACTGGCCGTGCTCCTCTTCCTCCGGTCCTGACTCTCGGTTGCTCGATCAGTCCGCGTACTCGATGTGGGATGTGGCCATGGCGCCTTTGCCGGATGCTGCACATCCACCTCTAGACATCCCAAACTGCACTTCCCGACCAGGCACGTGAGAGTTATGGTCCTAAGCAGAACCCGGCAATGGAGGTTTTCTCATGCCTGACCGCGGCGCCCCTGTCTATGAGTCGGGAGAAGCCGACCGACTTCCCGCTCATAATCACGAGGTCTACAACAGGATCGCTCAGGAGAGCGACTTCGTGGAGCTGCGCCGCAGATATCTCAGCTTCGCCTTCCCGGCGACGATCGCGTTCATGGCCTGGTACATCCTCTACATCGTCTGCAACAACTGGGCCCGCAACTTCATGAACATCGAGGTCCTCCCGAACATCAACGTCGCGTTGGTGTGGGGGCTGCTGCAGTTCGTTTCGACCTTTGCCATCGCCTACTTCTATGCACGGCACGCTAGCAAGTCGCTTGATCCGCTGGCTTCGAAATTACGGGACGAGTTCGACCTGGAGGTCGGGCAATGAGCGCCGCAATGCTGGTCCCGCTCGTCGCCGGCGACACCCTCACTATCGTCCTGTTCCTTGCTGTTGTCGCGCTCACCCTCTACATCACCTTCTGGGCGTCGCGCCAGAGCAAGACCACCACGGACTACTACGCCGGCGGCCGCTCCTTCAGCGGCTTCCAGAATGGTCTGGCGGTGAGCGGTGACTACATGTCAGCCGCGTCATTCCTCGGCATCTCCGGCGCGATCGCCATCTACGGCTACGACGGTTTTCTCTATTCCATCGGATTCTTGGTGGCTTGGCTGGTAGCCCTACTGCTGATTGCGGAGCTGTTGCGGAACTCTGGACGGTTCACAATGGCCGACCAGCTGGCTTATCGAATGCGTCAGACACCGGTCCGCAGTGCGGCAGCGACATCGACGATTGTTGTCTCGATCTTCTACCTGCTCGCCCAGATGGTCGGCGCCGGAAGCCTCGTCGGCCTGCTCCTCGGGGTCGACAGCCCGGCGCTGAAGAACCTGGTGATCGTCGGGGTCGGCGTGTTGATGATCATCTACGTCACCTTTGGTGGGATGAAGGGCACTACTTGGGTGCAGATCGTCAAGGCCGTGCTGCTGATGGTCGGCACAATCTTGATCACGTTCTTGGTGCTGCTCCAGTTCGGCTTCAACTTGTCAGATCTGCTAGGCACGGCAGCCGAGAAGTCGGGCAAGGGAGAGGCCTTCCTGCAACCTGGACTGCTCTACGGTAAGGACCTGGTCGGCAAGATCGACTTCTTGTCGCTTGGTTTGGCCCTGGTCCTCGGCACCGCTGGCCTGCCGCACATCCTCATTCGCTTCTACACCACGCCCACGGCCAAGGCGGCACGCAAGTCGGTGCTCTGGGCGATCGGGCTGATCGGCTCGTTCTACCTGATGACATTGGTGCTGGGCTTTGGCGCCGCAGCGCTGGTTCCCACGGGCCAAGGCAGCCAGATCCAGACCTCAGCCGGAAACCTAGCATCCCCCCTGCTGGCACAGGCGGTCGGCGGCGGCGAGGGCACCCTCGGCGGATCGGTCCTGCTGGCTCTCATTTCAGCGGTCGCCTTCGCCACGATCCTCGCAGTGGTTGCGGGACTGACCCTGACCTCGGCATCCTCGGTTGCCCATGACCTGTACGCCAGCGTTTACAAGAAGGGACAGGCGTCGGAGAGGAGCGAGCTCATCGCGGTCAGGATCGCGGCCTTCGCCATCGGTGCTGTCGCGATCTTGCTCGCGATTCCCGCACAGCGGCTGAACATTGCCTTCCTGGTGGCGCTGGCCTTTGCAGTCGCAGCATCGGCCAACCTGCCAGCGCTGCTGTACAACCTGTTCTGGAAGCGCTTCAACACCATGGGCGCGGTCTTCAGCATCTACGGCGGATTGATCATGTCGGTGCTGCTGGTGACCTTCTCTCCGGTCGTCTCCGGTACGCCCACCTCGCTGTTTCCGAGCGCTAACTTCGACTGGTTCCCACTGCGCAACCCCGGGCTGATCTCGATCCCGTTCGGGTTCCTGTGCGGTGTCATCGGAACCTTGATCAGCAAGGAGACCCACTCTGCGGAGCGTTACGACGAACTTTCCGTCCGGGCGCTGACCGGGGCGGGAGCCGAGAAAGCGGTGGTTCACTGAAGCGCCGGCGTGCGCTTCACTCTGCCTGTTACCGACTTGTCAATCCACCAGAAAACCGCCCCTGAGGTGGCCAGCGCACCATCTGGGCGCCCTTCTTCGACGATGTCACGGTGAGAGTGCTGTGAAAGATCTCCGTCGATGAGGAGCAACCATGATCGGCCGCATCATCTCCCGACATTTCTGGCATAGCGCGGGCGTCGCATCACTTGCCTCGACATTGTTGATCGTGGGCGGCGCTCAGGCCTCCGCTGATCCTGGTCAGACATCTTTCAAGATCGCCTGGTCGGCGTGTGAGAAATCGCCACAGACCCAATGCGGCACGCTGAAGGTGCCGGTTGATTGGTCCAAGCCGTCTGGACCAACCATTTCACTGGCGGTCGCGCGCCGGCCGGCCAAGGACCCGCAGCACCGCGTAGGCACGCTCTTCTTCAATCCCGGAGGGCCTGGCGACGGTGCCGCGAAATACATCGCCGATGCCGAAACCATCTTCACGCCAACCCTGATCGAGCGGTTTGACCTGGTGGGGATGGATCCGCGCGGCATCGAGAACAGCTCGCAGGTTCGCTGCACGCTGCCGTTGATCACTCCGGAGAGCACGCTGTTTCCTAAGACCGAACAGCAATTCCGGCAGCTGCGGCAACACAATCGAGACGTTGGCCTGAACTGTCTCGAGCAGGCGGGCGAGCTGGTCCGGCACATGGATACGGTCAGCGTTGCTCGCGATCATGAAGCTCTACGCCAAGCGCTTGGCGAGAACAACATCAACTGGCTGGGCATTTCCTACGGCACTCAGCTGGCCGCAAACTACGCCCAGCTGCATCCGACCCGCACTCGGGCAATGGTCCTCGATGCGGCGCTGGAGCACAGCCAGGCCGAAGTGCACCAAGTTGCCGGGGAGATCATTGCTGCCGAGGACTCGTTCAACCGGTTCGCCGACTGGTGTCCGACCCAGGAGACCTGTGCGCTACGCGGCCAAGACGTACGGGCAGTCTTCGATCGCCTGGTTCAGCAGGCAGATCAGAATCCGATTCCGGCTGAAGGTGCATTGCGGCCAGTCACTGGCGAAGACATCCGGATGGGCACCAAGGCTCTGCTGCGGTTCAAGGACCCGTCGATCTATGGACCCGATCTGTCGTGGACTGGGCTGTCGCGGGCGCTACAGAAGGCGATCGACGGTGACGGGTCCGGCTTCGCGGTCGCCCCCGCAGGAGCGCCGCAGTACGGATACCACGGTCTGCTGGGCAACGCCTGCCTGGACTACGTGCCGCAGGTGCGCACATATCAGGAGATGCAGCAGCGACTCGAACTAGGCCGCCAGCTCGCGCCACACCTGCAAGGTGCTTCAGAAACCTGGCAGGCCAACTTCTGTATCGACTGGCCTGTCAAGCCCGTCAACCCGCCCAAATCGCTCAACGTCCGGGGAGTGCCGACGCTGATCATCCAGGCAGTTCACGATCCATCGATTCCTTACTCCTGGGCTCATGGCCTGGCAGCACAGATCGACGGCAGCGCACTGTTGACGCGCACCGGCGACGGCCATACCTCGATCTACACCTCCGACTGCGCCAAGTCAGCTATGGATGCGTTCTTGATCGAACGGCGCAGTGAGGCGAACCGCATTTGCGAAGGTTAAACACCGCCACTGTGAGGAGTGGACCCATGAAAACAATGACCTCATCTCACGAGACGCTCGCATCTCCGCATCCGCAGAGGCGCCGAAACCGCTGGATCCTGTGGACCGGACGTATCTTGCTTGGGTTGTTGGCACTGATCGTCGCGCTGGCGGCGAGTGGCGCAACCTACGAGGTGATCATGCGTGCCGGCGACGCGAGGCGCTATCCACCTCCGGGGCAACTGGTGGATGTGGGCGGCCACCGCTTGCATCTGAATTGCGTCGGACAAGGCACTCCGACCGTCGTACTCGATGCCGGGTTGGGCGCGTTTTCCCTCGACTGGGGTGCAGTCCAGCCCCAGATAGCCACATCGACACGCGTCTGCGCGTACGACCGTGCCGGACTCGGCTGGAGCGAACCTGGCCCCTCGCCACGCAGCCCGCAGCAGTTTGCCACCGAGCTGCATGACCTGCTGGCCAACGCTGGCGTTCCCGGTCCCTATGTGCTCGTCGTGCACTCAATCTCCGGAAAGACGGCACGACTGTTCGCCAGCAAGCACCCGAATGATGTCGCGGGGATAGTCCTCATCGACGCTCGGCATGAGTCCGTTGACGAGCACCTCACGGCCGAGCAGGTTGCCGCCGAGGACGCCCAGCAGCGGCGTTTCCAGAACATGATCAAGTGGATGGCGAGGTTTGGTCTGGTGCGCCTGCTGTGGGCGCCGGCGTGGCCGAGCATGCTGGCAGGGAGCGGGAACCTTTCGCCGGAGAGCCGGGCATCCATTGGCGTTCTCCAGGCACGTCCGCAGCAGATCGAGAGCGCTTCGGCTGAGGCCCAAGGCCGTATGGAGAGCAACTCCCTGCTTCGAGCAGCGGCGCCGCTTGGCGACAAGCCACTCGTCGTCCTGGCGTCGGCGCAAAACGTGGATAGCTTGCCATTCTGGAAAGAAGCGCAACAGATCATGACGGGTCTCTCATCAAACAGCCGCTTGATCGTCGCGCCGGGCGGTCACGCGGTTCATTTCGAGCAGCCGGCATTGGTGGTGGACAGCATCCGTGAGGTGTTAC
Organism: Propionibacteriaceae bacterium; assembly: GCA_035257925.1. Taxonomy (GTDB): domain Bacteria; phylum Actinomycetota; class Actinomycetes; order Propionibacteriales; family Propionibacteriaceae; genus Microlunatus. The sequence goes on from DATEWO010000308.1 coordinate 6,618, forward strand.
ACGCCGCGCGTAGCGGTCAACCGTTAAAGCCGTAGCTCTTTTTGCAAGATGCCCTCGGGGCCCATACGTCTCTAGCGTGCCGACCTCGCTGACGATTCGTAGTAGCGACCGAGGAAGTCGATCTTGAAGTCTGAGAACGTCCTGGCCTCGATGCTTGCCCGGATGTTATCAACCAGGCGCACGACGAACCGCTCGTTGTGGATCGTGCACAGCGTCGAGGCGATCATCTCTCGAGCCTTGAACAGATGATGCAGGTACGCCTGCGTGTAGTGCCTGCACGTGTAGCAGTCGCAAGCTTCGTCAATCGGTGAGAAGTTTCGCCGGGAGGCCGCAGTGTTGACGTTGAACCTGCCGCGAGTGGTATAGACAGCAGCATTGCGAGCGACGCGTGACGGCGAAACGCAGTCAAAGGTATCCACGCCGTTCTCGATCGCGGTGAAGATGTCATCAGGCTCGGAGATGCCGAGCAGATGACGGGGCTTGTCCTCGGGCAGCTCCTCACAGACCCAGCGCACAATTGTCCCGAGATTGTCCTTCTCCAGTGCGCCGCCTATGCCGTAGCCGTCGAACCCCGACCCATCGACGCCCAGCGATACAAGATCACGAGCCGCCTGCCGTCGCAGATCCTCATACTGAGCGCCCTGAACAACGGCGAACAAGGCCTGGTGGGGCTGCGAAGCACGTTCCCTGGCCAGTCGCCGGTGTTCGGCCAAACAACGGGCAGCCCAACGCTGAGTCCGCGCGACCGACCGCTCCTGATAGTGGCGAGTGTTCATCAACGTGGTGCACTCGTCGAACGCGAAAATGATGTCCGCGCCCAGCTGGTGCTGGATCTGCATGGAGACCTCAGGGGTGAAGCGATGCTGCGACCCATCGAGATGCGAGGTGAATGTCACGCCATCGTCATCGACCTCGGCGAGCCGGGTCTTGCCCGCAGCAATGACGTCATCATCCTCCAGACCATCAACGTTCATGGCGAGTACCTTCTTGAAGCCGACGCCGAGCGACATCACCTGGAAACCGCCACTGTCGGTAAAAGTCGGTCCGGGCCAGTTCATGAAACGGCCCAGACCCCCGGCCGCATCGATCACATCCGCGCCCGGCTGCAGGTAGAGGTGGTAGGCGTTGGCGAGCACTGCCTGGGCGCCGAGTGCCGCCACACTCTCCGGAAGCACCGCCTTGACAGTCGCTTTTGTCCCGACGGCGACGAAAGCCGGAGTCCTGATCGGCCCGTGCGGGGTGGTGATCACTCCGGAGCGGCCAAGGCCGTTTGGCAGCGACGCGTCTGGAACGAAGCCGAAGCGCCCGTCGACAGGTTGATGCGGGCGCATAGCGGAGAGGTCAGGGCGCACCGACAGGCTCCCGCCGAAGCTTGACTGCGGCCAGCGCGACGACGCCCGCGGTGGAGGTACGCAGAACCGCGTCGCTGATCGACACCGGTCGGGCTCCGGCTCGAGCCAGCTCGCCCAGTTCGTCGGCCGAAATGCCACCCTCAGGACCGATGATGATCAATACAGTACCGGCCGCGGGAAGATCAACTTCGCCGATCCCGTCCTTGGCTTCCTCATGCAGTACGAGAGCAAGTTCCGCACTTGCTGCCCGCTTCGCCAGCTGCGCAGTGGTTAGCGGCTCTGACACCTGCGGCACAGTCAGCCGCCGAGACTGCTTGGTTGCCTCCCGTGCAGTGGAACGCCACTTAGCCAGCGACCGCGCTGCGCGCTCCTCAGACCAACGCACGATCGACCGTGAGGCCTGCCACGGGACGATCTCGTCAATGCCCATCTCGGTCATCATCTCGACTGCCAGTTCGGACCTATCACCCTTGACCAATGCCTGGGCAGCGACAAAGCGTCGTGGCTCCTCGGCCGAGGCGAGGTGGTTGACAACTTCGACGACCAGCTCTGGCCCGCGTACCTCGACGACCACACCGCGTACACCGCGGCCCCGGCCGTTGCCGATCATGATCATCTCACCCGGCCCTATCCGCCGCACGACGGCGGCGTGCCGTCCCTCATCCCCAGCCAGCTCGACGCGCGCGCCCACTTTCGGCAGCGGATCGGTCAGGTCGTCCAGCAGAAAGAGCGG
>DATEWO010000309.1:0-3283 GCA_035257925.1 Propionibacteriaceae bacterium
GAGCGGCGCACCGATGTTGTTGGTGACCGCTCATCGGCGTGAATCCTGGGGCGAGCCGATGCAGCTTGTGAGTAAAGCGTTGGCGGAGATCTCATTGCAAATGCCCGAGCTGCAGATTGTGCTCCCAGTACATCCGAATCCGGTGGTACGCGCCTCCCTTCTTCCTCAGCTTAGGGGGCCCAATGTCACGATCCTCGAGCCGCTGCCTTATCTGGAGTTCGCTCGCTTGATGGCGATTAGCAGCATTGTCTTGACTGATAGCGGCGGCGTTCAGGAGGAAGCCCCTAGCCTGGGCAAGCCGGTCCTCGTAATGCGCGACTCAACGGAGCGCCCCGAAGGTATCGCCGCGGGCACCGCTCGCCTGGTCGGCACTTCTCCGACTGACATCGTCGACGCGGTTGAGACACTTCTTCGCGAGCCCGACGCCTATCAGGCCATGGCGAAGGCCATCAATCCATACGGTGACGGTCGTGCGGCGGGACGCACTGTGGAAGCTTTGACCTTCTTCCTCAAGCAGGGGCCTGCCCCAAGTGACTTCGAGCCTTCGATGTCAGAGAGTCAGGATTGGCGATACCGATCTTCGCTCGGCTTGCGGGCCGCCGCTTCATAAGGTAACTGGAGGCGCACTAGGGCCGCCGCACAACGACGCTGTCAAAATAAACGTGAGCATCCTCAGTGTAGAGACCGATCCTGCCCCTTCGATACGGCCGTTCGACATCCCTAAATGTCGTCAGAAGGGTGCCATTCGCCCAGACGCTGATCTCGTTCCCACTATGCCGGACGCGCACTGTGTGTGACACCCCAACGGGAAACTGCGGCGTGGCCCCAGTAGCAAGGTAGCGCTGAGATCCGGGATATTCAGGATCCTCTTTGCCGAGCTCCCAGCCGTTCGGCTTGAGGACGACCGAGTAGAAATGGTGGTCATCGGTGTAGTGCCACACAAGCCATGCCACTTCCCAAGGGTTGGGGGCCCGCGGGCGCAACTGACGCTCGGTCCGCAGCTGGGCCGTCAGGTCGATGTCATCGAATTGCTCAAAGGTTGTGACAAGGCCGCCGTGAGTGACGTCCGCATCGCGTGCGACATTTGGGGATATCGAGAGCTGCTGTCGTCCACCCTCTGCGACGATAGTGGTGGTGCCGTAGCCTGCGTACTCCGCCAGCCACTGTCCGTATCGTTCTCCATCGCGCCAGTGTTCACCTGGATTGAGCGTGTCGAAGTCCTCGGCTAGCAGTATTTCCTCAGATCTCTCGCCAGTGGGCAGGTACGCTGACGCCGCGAGAACCGCCAGTGCCAAAACGGTACAAGCGGCCCCCAGGCCGAGCCATGTCCGCGACCGCTCTAAGTAGCGCATGGTGAACCGGCCGGTAACCGCACGTCTCGGTTGATAGCGACGACGTGTCACTCCATGCACGGTTGTCGCACCTGTTTCACTCCGCAGTGGATCGGCAACCTCTACAGTATGGCTGTCTCCGCGGACAGATTCGAATGCTCGGCTTCGCCCGGGAATCAACTCAGTCGATCGTCCATGACTGATCGACAGGATCGCCTAAGGTGAGCCTGCTCGCTGAGCGGGCTCAGATGACTAAACAAGCAATGGCGGAACACGTTCAGCATCTTGAGACCCACGGCGACGTTATCCGCGTGCCGGATCCACACGATCGGCGTGCCAAGCTTGTGCTCCCCACCGACCGCAGAGGTGATAGCCATTGCCCAAGGGCTGTACCTGAACTCGAAGCAAGGGTGACGAAGCTTATGGGCGCGAACCGCGCCCACGCCCTACGGCAAGATCTTGAGACCATTCGGCGTGGGTTCACCGCAAGCACCCGATAGAACAAAGGAGTCACATGTCAACCCCCGTCGTTGTCACCGCGTACTTCCGTCCCGCCTCCGGGCAGCATGATCGAGTTGTGGACGCACTCCGGCCGGCGATTGCTGCCGTACACAATGAACCGGGCTGCGAGCTCTACGCCATCCACGATGCGCCGGACGGCAGCATAGTCATGATCGAGAAATGGACCTCGGTCGGCGACCTTGATGATCACGGCGCCGGGGTGGCCGTTCGGGCGTTGAATGCATCCTTGGAAGGGTTGCTGGCGTCGCCGGTCGAGGTGACACGGCTGGTGCCGTTGCCAGCCGGAACCGAGGAGCAAGGCCAGCTCTGAGTGAGCCAGCCAGCCACTGGCTGGGCAAGTCGAGGGTTAGTGCATGTGCTTGCCGCCGTCGATCTGGATGGTTGCCCCGTTGATGTAGCCAGCACCTTCAGACAGCAGGAACGCCACCGTGGCGGCGATCTCCTCAGGCTGACCGACTCGACCCAAGGGGACACTGGCGGAAATCACGGCTTTGCGTTCATCGGTGAGCCGGCCACCCATGATCTCGGTGTCGATTGGTCCCGGTGCCAACACATTGACGGTGATCCCGTACGGACCTAGTTCCCGCGCCCCGCCACGGCACATCCCGATCACTGCCGCCTTTGCGGTCGCATAGACCCCCTTGGAATATGTGCCACCTCCGTCCAAGGCGCTGATCGAGGACGTGTTGACGATCCGGCCGACGCCCTGCGGGATCATCCGCACAGCGGCCGCCCTGAGCATCAAGAACGAACCTGTGACGTTCACCGCCATCACCCGCTCGAACTCCGCCAGAGTGCATTCGTGGAGCGGCACCGTATAGGCGATGCCAGCCAGGTTGACGAGGCCGACCACCGGAGGAAGTTCGGAGTCGATCCGCTGATAGACCTCAGTCACGGAGGACTCGGAGGCGATGTCGCTCGGCAGCGCGAGCAGGTTCTGATGACCCGCTCTGCGGAGCTCTTGCTCTACGCCGGCCAGGCCCTCGGCGTTGATGTCGATCAGAGCAACGTGCCAGCCGCTCTCCGCCAGCGCCCGGGCGGTGGCTCGGCCGATCCCCGCCGGACCACCCGCCCCAGTGACGACGGCCGTACGCGGATCAGGCAAGCGGGGCAAGGCGGCCGAGGTTGCTGAGGCTGGGGCGGTCATTGCTGCTCCTTCGCTTCCGTGCTTCGCTCAGTCGATCAAGGTGGCGAGGATGTCCCGGATGTAAGCGCGGTTCTTGCCGATGACGGTGATCGCGTCGCTGCCATAGTGCTCACACAGAAACGCACCGCGGAAGCCGAGGTCGAGGGCCTGGCTGATCGCGGCACGGTAGTTGATCAAGCCGAACTCCATCGGCACCGGAAAGGTCATCACCTGGCCGGTCTTTGGGTCCTCGTCGCGCAGGTAGTTCTTCACATGCCAGTAGTTGGCGTACGGCAGCACCTTG
>DATEWO010000310.1:0-19010 GCA_035257925.1 Propionibacteriaceae bacterium
TACTGCTCACGCCAGCGGCCGAGCACCGCATACGAGGCGGAGACCACGACGTCGTGAACGCGCTCGCCACGTGGGATGCGCTCGGCCAATGCGGCAGAGGTAAGCCCGATTCGTGGCCGTAGTTCGAAGACGTCGACAACGCCAAGAACCTCGCCGAGCACGCCGGCCACACCGCTCGAGGGATGGATCTGCGCCGAGATCACCTGCAGCAGTGTCGTTTTGCCCGCCCCATTGGGACCAATCACCACCCAACGGTCGGCCTCGTCAACCTCCCACGTGATGTCGCTGATCAAGGTGGAGCCGTTTCGGACGATGCTCACGCCAGCCAGATCGACGACAGCTGCCATGGGTTCAACCTACAGTTTTTGGAGCTCCTCCCAGCCGATTACCGTAGGGCGATGGACGCGCTGCCCTCGGTTCGCATGACCGCGAACCTCAACTCGATGATCAAGGGTCAACAGTCCATTGAGCAGGCCGAGCGGGCGATTGTTGGTCATGATGTCGCACATCATGTGATTGATCCGGACGGTGCCCTGGGCCTAGATCCGTTGCAAGCGTCGGCACTCGACGCCGCCTTGGAGGCACTGCTCGCTGCCGAGTCAGAGGGCTGGTTCCTCGCCCTTCCTGTGCCAGGCTCCCTTGCCCCACTGCGTGGCCCGGCACCTTTCAACCTCGCCGCGCTCGAACAAGGCGAGGCAGTGATAGCCAGTGGAGCTGGCCTCGGGCTGGTGCCGATCAGGGTTGGCCAGGCCGTTCAGTGGCGAATCTTCACCGCGGAGCGGCCGCTCGCTCCGAGCAGCGCCTCTGAGGCTGAGCGGGCCTTGAATGAGGTAGTCATCGATGCGGCCGCAACGCTATCGCGGCTCGAAGTTGCCGCCGGCGCTCGACCGACACCCGCGGGTGCGGTGATGCTCGCCCCTGGCTATAGCGCGCACCAGCGGGCCACCGTCGAGCGAGCATCTCGGCTGCTCGCCGCTTGCGACGCCGCGCTACTTGACGACGGAGCCAGCATTTCCTCCTTCGAGGCCGAGCGCCGTGCGCGGGAGTTGCGGCGGGTGCGAGCGAAAGCGGGCGAAGCGCTCGGTTCCGCCGTGAGCTGGCTGCGCTGAGCGGATCGAGCAATCAATTACGCTGCCCACATGTCTCTGCTCCGCGCCGGCATGATCCACCCGTAACACTCATGTCAGGCACCTTGTTCGCGATCGGCGGCGCCGAAGCCAGACTGCGGCGGCGCAGGGTGCTGGACGGTTTTGTCGCAGCGGCCGGAGGTGCGGAGGCGCGTATCGCAGTCGTCTCCTCCGCCTCATCGCTGGGCATGGAGGTGGTCGAGGTCTATCGAGGCGTCTTCACATCGCTCGGCGCCCGTCAGGTCATTTCGCTGCGTCCGGAGAGTCGCGCGCAGGCCCACGACCCTGATCTGGTTGAGCCGCTCGACACGGTGACTGCAATCTTCCTGACCGGCGGCAACCAGCTCAAGCTCAGCTCCTTCATCACCGGAACTCCTTTCGGGGACGCGATCAAGAAGGCGAATGAGCGCGGCACGGTGGTTGCGGGTACGTCAGCAGGTGCCAGCATCCTGGCTGAGCACATGATCGCCTTCGGCGCGGGCGGCGCTACGCCGAAGCAGCGAATGAGCCAGCTCTCTGCCGGGCTTGGCCTGCTCCGCGGCGTAGTGATCGACCAGCACTTCGAACAGCGCAACCGCTACGGACGGCTGCTCTCCCTGGTTGCACAGTCGCCCTCGCTACTGGGCTTGGGTGTCGACGAGGACACTGCAGCCGTCATTGACGACCGACGCCGGCTTGAAGTCATCGGCCGAGGTGCGGTCACTGTGGTCGATGGGCAGAACCTGGTTTCCAACGCCTTCGTGGCCAAGCGCACCTCTCCGCTACTGGTATCTGGGGCGGTGCTGCACGTGCTACCTGCTGGGAGCCAATTCGATCTCACCACCCGTACCTTGCTCGCCCATCAGACAGCTGTAGCAGATCCCGAGGTGCTCCAGGCGCGGGCGGCAGAGACCGAGCTGCGCGGCATACCTCGAGAACTCGCCTCCGAGGGACTCTCACCTGCCTACAAGCGGCGACTTCGCCGCCACAGGAGCAGCTAGGCAGGTCCGATGCCGATCACGAGCCGACAGCTTCGGCAATACTCGCGCTTTCGCGAACCCGCGGTAGCGGATGCCCCGTTTCCAACAGGGTCTTCATGCTGTCCAGAATCCATACCCAGCCATCCTTGACGTTGTCCCATGTCAGCGGGCTCTGATCGAGGTCGCCATGGACAAGCCTGACGCGAGTGAGCCCTTCACCGGCGTTCTCGACCGTCCACTCCACGCGGCTCGGCGGTTCCTGCTCCAGCGCTGCGTCGTACAAGATGTGCCAGGTCTGTACAAAACGACCCGGACTCCCCTCTGCGGGAGGTTGCATCTCCTCGATGACGCCGTCGATGGCCGGCCGACCGTCGGCCCGAACCGTACGGTAGGCCTTGCCCCGCTGCGGCGGCGTCACGAATGACGTGGTATGGAAATAGCGCCTGGTCCACTCCGACTCGGTGATCGCCGCCCACACCTGCTCCGGGCTCGCGGCGATGTAGATCTGATAGACGTGCGCGTTGAGACTCATGCCGACTCAGGCCTCCTCGACTCTTGTGTTTCGTGACCACCAACCACCTGGTCGTCCAGCGCGACCAAGGCAGAGGTGAACCGAGCGGCGTACTTGCTGATCCACCTGTTGGCAACTTGCTCGATGGGCACCGGATTGAGGTAATGCCGCTTGGTCCGTCCCTGCCTTGCGGTGACGACCAGATTGGCCTCCGCAAGCACCGCGAGGTGCTTCATCACTCCGAAGCGCGTCATCTCGGGGAAGTTCTGGCAGAGCTCATTGAGTGTCTGTCCGTCTTGACCGAATAGGCGATCGAGAAGGGCACGTCTGGTGGGGTCGGCCAGCGCACGGAAGACCTCGGTTCCCTGTTCCACGCCCGCATCATATGTGACTATATGGTCACATATCAAGGTTGGACAACCGCTGGACGCTCTGCCCGTCGAGGAGTGGCAGGATCGCAGCAAGTCGATCCCGTGAGGAGATTCCGTGACCGAGAGCGTTGCCCCGACTCCACACCCTGATCTCAAGATCATCTCCAGCAGGGTCTTTCGCGGTCCGAACATCTGGCACTACGAACCGGCTATTCAGCTCGTTGTCGATCTTGGCGTGCTCGAAGATTTCCCGACCAACAAGCTGCCCGGATTCGCCGAGGCTCTGCTGGAGCGGCTACCGGGCTTGATGAACCACACTTGTAGTCGCGGTCGGCGAGGCGGCTTCGCGGAGCGGCTCTACGAGGGCACCTGGGTGGGCCACGTAGCCGAGCATGTTGCGCTGCAGCTGCAGCAGACCGTCGGCCACGACATGCGCCGCGGCAAGACCCGGCAGGTAAAGGGCGAGCGCGGCCGCTACAACGTGATCTTCGCCTACTACGACGAGTCGGTTGGGCTGGCTGCCGGTGAGCTTGCCGTCCGGCTGGTCAACCACTTGATCGTCCCGGACCCAGGCTTCGACTTCGACGAAGCGCTCGAGCAGTTCATCGTGCGTGGTGAGCGGACCGCCTTCGGGCCGTCGACTCAGGCAATCGTGGAAGAGGCGGTCAGCCGCGACATTCCCTACCTGCGGCTGAACACCGCATCGCTCGTGCAGCTCGGCCAGGGGGTGCATCAAAAAAGAATCCGGGCCACCATGACCTCCCAAACGCCGTCGGTAGCGGTTGACATCGCCAGCAACAAGGAGCTCACCCTGTCTCTGCTGTCGGCTGCCGGGCTTCCTGTTCCTCGCTCGCAATCGGTCCGTACCCTCGACGATGCGGTCCGGCTGGCCAACCGCATCGGCTATCCCGTGGTCCTCAAGCCGCTCGACGGTAATCATGGCCGAGGGGTCATCCTGGATCTGCGCAGTGACCAGGACGTACGGCGCGGCTTCGACGTCGCCAAGTCGGAGTCACGCGGCGGCCTGGTGATCGTCGAAACCTTCGTGACGGGGCGGGACTACCGATGCCTGGTGGTCGACGGCAAGATCGCGGCCATCGCCGAGCGAGTGCCAGCCCATGTCACTGGTGATGGCGAACTGACGATCAATCAGCTGGTTGCCAAGACCAATGCCGATCCTCGCCGTGGCGTTGGCCACGAAAAGGTGTTGACCAGGATCAAGATCGACAAGGCTGCGATCGATCTAGTGGCGACCCAGGGGTTCGGCATGGACGACGTGCCACCCGAGGGCAAGATGATCAAGCTGACCCTGACCGGGAACATGTCCACCGGTGGTATCTCCATCGACCGCACCTTCGAAGCACACCCGGAGAACATCGAGATTGCCGAGGAGGCCGCGCGAGTGGTGGGGCTGGACATCGCTGGCATCGACTTCATTGCGCCTGATATCACCCAGCCGGTACGCGAGACCGGTGGCGGGATCTGCGAGGTGAATGCCGCACCTGGCTTCCGGATGCACACCCATCCGACGATCGGCGACCCACAATACGTGGCAAAGCCGGTGGTCGACATGCTTTTCCCACCCGGCACCCCGAGCCGGATCCCGATCATCGCTGTCACCGGCACCAATGGCAAGACCACGACATCGCGGATGATCGCCCACATCTTCAAGGGAATTGGCAAGAAGGTCGGCATGACATCGACCGACGGAGTCGTGATTGATGAGCGGTTGGTTATCCGCTCAGACGCGTCGGGGCCGAGATCGGCGAAGATGGTGCTGCAGAATCCGCGCGTCGACTTTGCAGTCTTTGAGGTGGCGCGCGGTGGCATCTTGCGTGAGGGCCTGGGCTACGAGCGCAATGACGTTGGCGTGGTGCTGAATGTGCAGCCCGACCATCTGGGCCTGCGCGGCGTCGACACGCTGGAGCAGCTTGCCGACGTCAAAGCAGTCATCGTCGAGGCCGTGCCGCGCAACGGCTTCGCTGTATTGAATGCCGACGACCCGCTGGTTCGGACCATGCGACGGCGCTGCTCCGGTCGAATCGTGTGGTTCACCATGGCCGAGCCCGGCAGTGAAATCCGCGATTCCGTTGACGATCACTGTCGCCGCGGTGGCCTGGCGGTCGTGCTCGAGCACAGCGATCTCGGCGACATGATCATGATCAAGGAGGGTCGCCGCTCCATGCAGCTGGCCTGGACCCACCTGTTGCCGGCGACCTTCAGTGGCCGCGCCACCATGAACGTCCAGAACGCCATGGCTGCGGCCGCAGCTGCGTTTGCAGCAGGAGCCTCGTTGCATGACATTCGTCAGGGCTTGCGCTCCTTCTCGACCAACTACTATCTGGCGCCGGGCCGGCTCAATGAGGTCGACGTGGAGGGCCGGACGGTGATCGTCGACTATTGCCACAACGTCCCTGGAATGATCATGCTCGGTGATTTCGTGGACAAGACCGGAGACGCTCTCGAATCCACGAACGATCTCGGACGGATTTCCCGGATAGGCGTCATCTCGACTGCCGGTGATCGCCGGAACGAGGACATGCGCGAGCTTGGTGCTGAGGCGGCTCGGCATTTCGACGTCCTGATTGTGCGTGAGGACAGCAACCTCCGCGCCCGCGCACCTGGTGAGGTCGCCCAGATGGTGACTGGCGGAGCGCGTCAAGCAATGGCTGAGGGCGCGCGCTGCAAGCAGGTCGAGATCGTCCTGGAAGAACTGGCAAGCGTGCGGCACGCGATGGCGCGGTCCAACCCTGGCGACTTGGTGGTGATCTGCGTAGAGCAGCATGCGGCGGTCATGGCTTATCTGGAGTCTTACGGTCATCACGCGCAGCCGGGGGCCCGACCTGCCGACGATCGGGAGTTCAGCAATGCCGTGCCCGACCCGGACTCGCACTGAGCTGCGAGCGTCGGAAATCGCGGATTCAAGCGCGATGCGAGAGCAGCTCAAACTGGGCGCACCTTTGCACGCAGCACTTCGGCATCGTCCCGCGATGCGCCGTGATCAATGAGCCACTGATCCAGCAGCTCTCGGTCCTGGTGCGTCATGATCGCGACGACGTCGCCGTCGCGGGCCCCGCCCACCAACGACACCAGACAACTGAGCTCGCTGTCGTGCTCGCGGAGGATGTCCATACCGGCATGAGCAGCTCCTGTCCTGATCAGCGTGCCAAGCCCATCCATGCTGCGTCCGCGCAAATACTTCGCCTTGTGAGTGATCTCCACAACATCTGCGCCTAGGCCGGCGATCTCGCCGAGCCGTACGAAAACTTCATCGCTGCGGTCTCCAGCGGTACCCACACCAAGCAGCAGGCGGCCATGGGGCGGTCGAATGCCATTCATGATCTCCAGCAGCGCCTCCAGCCCCGCCTCGTTGTGGGCAAGGTCGATCACGACGCTGATCATTCCGCTGGGAACCGGGACGGTCCAGATGTTCATCCGGCCGGGATTCTCCATGCTCGGTTCGAAGGATCGAAGGCCGTCGGATACCTGCTCGACTGAGAATCTCAGCGCCAGGGCCGCCGACGTGACCGCCAGAACGTTCTCGACATTGACCCTGCTCAGGCCCGCCAAAGTCATCGGCACATCGACGACCTGTACCACCGGAAGGGGATCAGCACGCGGTCGGAGGACGCAGATCCAACCTTCGAGGAGCGTAGTCATCCGACCGCCTTCGGACAGGACACTACGTCCCGACGGCGAGTCGGGATCGCGGGTGAAGACCCAGATCTGGGCCTTGGTGCCAAGCCGCATCGCGAATGTCCGTGGGTCGTCGGCGTTGAGCACACACCAACCATCCGGCTTGGTGATCTTGGTGATAACTGCCTTGACCTCAGCGAGTTGGTCGAGAGTGTCGATCCCGTCGATGCCCAGATGGTCGGCACTGATGTTGGTCACAACCGAAACGTCGTTGTACGCGACTCCGACACCGCGGCGCAAGATCCCGCCACGTGCCGTTTCCGTGACCGCCAACTCCACGCCTGGATGGCGCAGCACCCGACCGGCACCGCCCGGCCCGGAGAAATCACCCGCCTCTACCAGGTCACCGTCGACGTACACGCCGTCCGTACTCGACCAGCCCACCGACAGCCCAGCCCGGCGGGCGACGTGTCCGATCATCCGGGCCGTGGTGGTCTTGCCGTTGGTGCCGGTGATCGCAACGACGGGAATCTCCGGCCGGATCAGCTGCGAAGCGGAGCCAAGCGGGGCCGCGGCCAGTGCAGCTCCCTCGGTATTGATCACCTCCGCTAGCGTCCGAGGCCCAGCGGTGACACTGTCCAGTACTCGCGCCAGCCCGTAGGCCATCGCCTCGGCCCGGCCCGAGTTGCGCCATGGGTATGCCACGACCAGCTCGCTCACCGCTTGCCCCGCCCGGGTACGTACGGCCAACCTGGTCACGCCTCCGATGCGGGCCAGCCGGCGGACGATCTGGGTCACCAGCCGTATCGCGAAACGCTGCCGGAAAACCGAGCCGGGTGCCCCGGGACGCGCCTTGGCTAAGCCCAGCTCAGTACCCAGATCGCGGGCGTCGGCGGTGGGCAGCCCGAGCAGTTCGGTGAGGTCGAGTGTCACCTTCGCCGCCGGACGCGGGAAATACAGGTTCGGCCCGTCAAGGAGACGCAGTTCGACAAGCGAGCGAGCAGCGGGTGCGGTCATCACCGCCGTCAGGCGCCAGTTGAGTGCAGGCCACCATCGACGTGGATCATCTCCCCGGTGGTCTTGGGAAAGAAGTCGCTGAGCAGCGCAACGACCGCCTTGGCCGTCGGTGTCATGTCTTTCGGGTCCCAGCCCAGCGGAGCTCGCTGGCCCCAAACCTCGTTGAAGGCATCGGCGCCACTGATCGCTTTCTTGGCCAGTGTCTCCAGCGGACCCGCGGCCACCAGGTTGACACGAATTCCTTGCGGTCCGAGGTAGCGTGCCAGGTATCGGCTGGTGCTCTCCAGCGCCGCCTTGGAGACGCCCATCCAGTCATAAACCGGCCAGGAGACGGTCGCGTCAAAGGTCAGTCCGACGACCGAGGCGGGCTCGGCCAGCAGCGGCTTGCAGGCCATCGTCAATGACGCCAGCGAGTAGGCGGAGACCTGCAGCGCGGTACTGACATCGGACCACGGCGTCTTGAGGAACTTGCCACCGAGCGCTGTCTCCGGATTCGCGAAGGCAAGCGAATGCACCAGCCCGTCAAGCTGGTCGAGATGCTCTCCCAGCTGTGCCGGCAGGCCCGTCAGATGATCTTCGTTCGTGACGTCAACCTCGAGCAGCAGCGGGACCGGATCGAGCTTCTTGATCACTCGGGCGGTCAAGCTCATAGCCCGGCCGAAGTTGGAGACCACCACCCTGGCTCCCTCGAGTTGGGCGATCTTGGCCACGTGGAAGCCGATGGAGGTGTCCAGGGTGACGCCAGCGACAAGGATGTTCTTGCCCTCGAGAATGCCCACAGATGTCCCTTCTGCGTCGGAGGTGGTTTGTGCGGTGGTCCCTCAGTGGCCCATGCCGAGGCCGCCGTCGACTGGAATGACCGCCCCGGTGATGTAACCGGCAGCGTCACTGGCGAGAAACTCGACCGTCCCGGAAATGTCGTCTACCGAGCCAAGCCGTCCCAGCGGAATCTGCTCGGCGTACTTCTTGACCAGGTCCTCGCCGAGTTCGGCGGTCATGTCGGTTTCGACGAAACCCGGAGCTACCACATTCGCGGTTATGCCGCGCGAGCCAAGCTCGCGGGCGAGGGAGCGCGCCATCCCAACGAGTCCGGACTTTGATGCCGCGTAGTTGACCTGTCCGGCCGAACCCATCTGTCCCACCACCGAGGAGATGAAGACGATCCGGCCGAATCTGCCACGGATCATGGGCCGGGCAGCCCGTCGCGCTACCCGGAACGCCCCCGTCAAGTTGGTGGCAATCACCTGATCCCAGTCCTCATCTGACATTCGCATCAGCAAGGTGTCACGCGTGATGCCGGCATTCGCGACCAGCACCTCGACACTCCCGAGGGCTGTCTCCACCTGGGCGAACGCCGCTTCCACCTGGGCCGGATCGGTGACGTCACACTGCACTCCGACGACACCCTGGGGCACGTCCCCACTGCGGTAGGTGGCTGCGACGCGGTGCCCGGCCTGGGCGAGCCGCACAGCAATACCCTGGCCAATTCCCTTGCTGCCACCGGTCACCATGACCACGCGCGATGGATTCACTCAGGTCACGCTACCGAGTGCTCCGGATCGTCAGCGAGGAGGCGTAGGCTGACGTGGTGACCGATGGCGGGATGGGCACGCACACCCGAACAATCGCCGAGTCAGTGCGCAGAGACTCAGCCCCGCTGATCACCGATGCCCGCATGGCGACGAGCGAGGAGATGTCATCTCGCATCCGCCGGTACACGATCACCATGGCCTTCCGCGCCGCCTGCTTTATCAGCATGATCTTCGTGTCTGGCACCTTCCGCTGGGTGCTGTTCGCCTGCGCAGTGGTGTTGCCGTTCATCGCGGTCATCGCCGCGAACCAGGTGAACCAGCATTTTCGCTCCGGCAAGATGACCCACGCTGTGCCCAGCGACCGCCCGCAGCTCACCACCGGTCACGAGGAGGAGACGATCGACAACGAGGTCTTTGAGGAGGACGGCAGTCGACACCGGCCGAATGAGCGTGTCGGCTAGCGGTGTTGATCCGCTTCCCGATGATCCGGAAGGCCTGATCTGCTCCGCTCGGGGTTGCCGGCAGCCTGCCTTGTACGACGTGCAGTGGAACAATCCGAAGATCCATAGCGCCGATCGTCGTAAGCACTGGCTGGCCTGCGATGATCATCGCGAGTCCCTTGGACAGTTCCTCTCAGCCCGCGGGTTCCTGAAGGACGTGCTCCCCCTCTAGCCACCGATCGCCGACATGGGCCGATCAGGCTGCAGGAAGCTCGGATCGTTGATGCCGTGACCCGGCTGCTTGTTGGCAACAGCGGCCACCCATAGGGCGGCAATCTCGGAGTCGCTCGCGCCGCTGCGTAACGGCGTCCGCAGGTCGGACTCGGTGCGTGCGAAGAGGCAGTTCCTGATCTGGCCGTCGGCTGTCAGTCGGACCCTGTCACAGCTGCCGCAGAACGGCTTCGAAACGGCTGCGATGATGCCAACCGAATATCCGGTGCCCACTACCCGGAAGAGTTCCGCCGGTGCGCTCCCCCTAGTCAGCGCATCCTCGGGGTCCTCCTCCAACTCAATGTGCTGGCTGAGGTGTTGCTTGATCTCGGCAGCGGTGATCATTCCGTCGCGCTGCCAACCGTGCTGCGGATCGAGTGGCATCTGCTCAATGAACCGCAGCTGGACCTGTTCGGCCATCGCCCAGCGCAGCAGGTCGAACGCTTCGTGATCATTGACACCGCGCAGCAACACAGAGTTGATCTTGACCGGATTCAGCCCGGCCTCCCGCGCTGCAGCGACTCCGGCCAGTACGTCAGGCAGCCGCGGTCGATGGGCCAGCTCGGCAAAAGTGCGCGGGTCGAGTGTGTCCAGGGAGATGTTGATCCTCTTCAACCCGGCCGCGGCCAGCTTCTCCGCGCGCGCAGCGAGGCCAATTCCATTCGTCGTCAGGGCAATTTCTGGCGCAGGCGAGAGCGCCGCGACATCAGCGACGAGCAGCTCGAGGTTTTTGCGCAACAGCGGTTCACCACCGGTGAGCCGTACCGTCGTGATGCCGAGCCGCTCTACGCCGATCCTGATCAGCCGCAGAATCTCCTCATCTGTGAGCACATCGGCACGAGGCAGCCAATCCAGCCCCTCGACCGGCATGCAGTAGGTGCAGCGCAAATTGCACCGATCCGTGAGCGAAATCCGCAGATCGGTTGCCACCCGACCAAAGGCGTCCGCCAGCACCATTTGATCACGGTCGGCCGACTCCGCAGTTGCGGAATTCGAGCGACGCAAGCGCGGAAATGGCAGCAGCGTGGTCATGTGGGGAGTCTAATTTGCCCGTTCGTCGACCAGATGATCCGTTCAGGATGGGTGTAGACGTTCATCGTTTCGCCGCGGACGAATCCGACCAGCGTAAGCCCGGCCTCCTCGGCCAGTTCGGCCGCCAGCGAGCTCGGAGCTGAGACCGCAGCCAATACCGGAATGCCAGCAAGCACCGCCTTCTGGGTTAGCTCGAAGGATGCCCGTCCCGAGACGGCCAAGATCATCTGTCGCAGTGGGAGCAGCTGCTGCTCAATGGCCCAGCCGATGACCTTGTCCACGGCATTGTGCCGGCCGACATCCTCGCGAACGCACAGCATCTCCGAATTCAGGCCGAGCAGCCCTGCTGCATGCAGCCCGCCGGTGCGTTCGAACGCTTGCTGCTGCTGTCGCAGCCGTATCGGGGCCGCGAGAACCAGTTCAGCCGCAACCCGTACCTGGCGGTCCACCTGGTACGAAGACTCGCGCAGCACCTGGTCGATCGAGGTAGTGCCGCAGATACCGCACGCGCTTGTCGTCATGACGTTGCGCCGGGGCGCTGCCAGCGCGGCGACCTGCGACGCAAGGGTCACATCCAGCACGTTGTAGCTATTGACCCCGTCAGCATCAGAACCGGCACAGTAACGGGCGAGCATGATGTCGGAACGCTCGGTGATGATGCGCTCGCTGTAGAGCAACCCCCGTGCCAGGTCAATGTCGTGGCCGGGCGTGCGCATGGTAACCAGGTACGGCTCGCCGTTCAGGCGAATCTCCAGCGGCTCCTCGACGGCCAAGCGGTCGCTACGCCGAACGACCTCTCCCGGTCTTGCCCGCAGCACCGCGTGATGCCGGGTTACTCGTCCCATAAGATCATCCTGGCCCATACGATCAAATCGGGCCCGCACAGCCTCCCGGCCGAGGAGCACGAATCTATGGAACTCAAGCAATGGCTGACCACCTTGTCCGCCGAGCTGGAGACCAGCGACGTCAGCATGGATGACAACGCAGTCCAGACCGTGTTGGACCTAGCTCGGGACTCCGCGCATGAGGTCGAACGGGTAGCTGCACCGCTCACCACCTTCTTGGTCGGGATAGCCGTCGGGCGCGGGGCCGCACTGAGCACTGCTGCAGCGACGGCCACCGCGCTGCTGCTCGACGAAGACTCAGCCGACTAGCCTGGCTGCGTGCGCCGCTTGTGGCTCCGCTGGGTACTGCTGATCGTCTTCGTCGTGGTGCTCGGCGTCGCCTTCGTCAGCCTGGGCAACTGGCAGCTCGACCGGTTGGCTCAGCGCAAGGAACGCAACGCCACAACGATCGCCAACGAACAGAGACCGATTCAGCCGTACGAGCAGGTCTTCACCCATCCGATCACCGACGCAGATCAGTGGCAACGGGTCGAGGCCCGCGGCACCTTCGACGCAGCACACCAGTTCGTGGTGCGCTACCGCAGCAACGGCGGTGCCGACGGCTATGAGGTCGTGACGCCCTTGCGCACCGCAAGCGGCGCTGTGCTGGTCGATCGTGGATTCATCCCGCTCGATCGCGGGACTCGGATCCCGTCGGTGGCTCCGGTCCCGCCAACTGGCGAGGTGACGGTGGTAGGACACGTACGCCGCAACGAGAGGGGCCGGCGAGCCGCGACAGCGCCGGCCGGCAATCAAGTGCGCTTGATCAACTCAGACGCCATCGCAGCGACGTTGCCCTATGAGATCGAGTCGGGCTACATCGGCCTCCTTACCGTGCAGCCTGAGCAGCAGGGCGGCTTTCAGCCGATCCAGCTGCCGGATCTCTCTGAGGGCCCGCATTTTTGGTATGCCGTGCAGTGGTTCATGTTTACCGCCATCGGCGTAGCCGGAATCGTTGTCTTCATCAGGGGTGATCTGCGAGCCCGTCGCGAAGAGCGCGAGGACGCAGCCGAGGCTCACGCGACTGTGTGAGGATCTGAATCATGGATCTTGGCTTGGGGGACCGAGTGTTCCTGGTGACGGCAGCCAGCACCGGGCTCGGGCGCGCGACGGCCGAGCAGCTCGTCGCAGAGGGAGCGCGGGTGGTGCTCGTCGCACGACGGGCCGAGTTGTTGGCCGAAGCAGTCAGTCGCATAGGACCGGATCGGGCCGTAGCGCTCTCGGCCGACCTGACCGATGCCGGCACCGCCGACGCGGCCTGCGCCCTCGCGCTGGATACCTTCGGTCGGCTCGATGGCACACTGATCAGCGTCGGCGGCCCACCCGCCGGGTCAGTGCTCGAGACCAGCGAAGAACAGTGGCGCAGTGCGTTCGAGTCGGTGTTCCTGGCAGCGCTGCGGGTCAGCGGCGCCGTAGTGCGGCATGGCACAACCAATGACTTGTGCATTGCCTGGGTGCTGTCCACCTCGGCGAAGACGCCCGTCCCGGGATTGGCCACCTCGAGCGGCTTGCGCCCAGGGTTAGCCATGCTCGTCAAGCAGCTGGCCGACGAACACGGCCCGCAGGGTACCCGGGTGATCGGCCTGATGCCAGGTGCCATTGAGACCGAGCGCGCCCAGTACCTCAACTCGCTCAGGGCGGATCCGGCAGCCGCGCGAGCCAGTGCTGAGGCGGCAATTCCCCTGCGCCGTTACGGCCAACCCGATGAGTTCGGACGAGTTGCGGCCTTTGTGCTCTCCCCCGCAGCGTCCTACCTGACAGGCTCGGTGATTCCGGTCGACGGCGGGGCCCAGCGCGCACTCTGATCGAACTGAGTACGGTACAGCTCGGCATAAAGCCCGCCGGCGCGCATCAGCTCCTCGTGCCGGCCGCGCTGCACAACCCGGCCCTGATCCACGACGATGATCAAGTCGGCGTTCCGGATGGTTGATAGCCGATGTGCGATGACAATGCTGGTACGTCCTTCCATCGCCACATCCAGCGCCTGCTGAACGGCGACTTCGGACTCTGAGTCCAAATGTGCCGTGGCCTCGTCCAGCACCACAATTGGCGGGGCCTTGAGCAGCAACCGAGCGATGGCGAGACGCTGCCGCTCGCCACCGGACAACCGATAGCCGCGCTCGCCTACGACTGTCTCCAGGCCGTCCGGCAGGGTCTCGACCAGAGTCTTGAGCTGTGCAGCCTCTAACGCCTCCCACGCCTCCGCATCGCTGACATCAGGCTTGGCGTATTGCAGGTTGGCACGAATCGTGTCGTGGAACATATGCGCGTCCTGGGTGACGTAGCCAACCTTGGCGCGCAGCGAATCCTGCTTCAGTTTCCTGACGTCCGTGCCTGCTACCGAGACGGTTCCGGACGTGGCGTCATAGAGCCTCGCCACCAGGTGGGTGATCGTGGTCTTCCCGCCACCGGAACGGCCAACAAGTGCAACGGTCTGACCGGCCGGGACATCGAAGGTTACCTCGTGCAGTACCTCACCGCTCGGCCGTTGATCGAGTGAGGCAATCGACTCCAGACTCGCCAATGAGACCTCATCGGCGGTTGGGTAGCTGAACGAGACATGATCGAAGCTCACCGAAGCCGGCCCCTTGACTGTCTCGGCGTTGTCGGCGTCGCGGATCATGGGCACCAGGTCGAGCACTTCAAACACTCGGTCAAAGCTCACCAGGGCGTTCATGACGTCGACGCGGAGGTTGGTGAGCTGGGTGAGTGGCCCGTACAGCTGAGCGAGCAGCGCGGCCAAGGCCGTCAGCGTGCCCACCGTCAATACCCCGTCAATGGCTAAGGACCCGCCCACGCCGTACACGAACGCAATTGCCAAGGAAGCCACCAGTCCCAATGACGTGAAGAAGAACCGCCCATTCATGGCGATCTTGACCGAGACATCGCGTACCGCTCCGGCCCGTTCCGCAAACCGGTCATGCTCCTCGGGAACGCGCCCGAAAAGCTTGACCAGCAGTGCGCCACTGACGCTGAACCGCTCGGTCATGGTTGCCGACATGTCGCCGTTGAGTTGCATCTGCTGACGTGTCAGAGTTGCCAGCTTACGGCCGACGATCTTGGCCGGAATCAGAAAGATCGGCAACATGATCAGCGCAGCAAGAGTGAGCTGCCAGCTCAAAATGATCATGGCGGCGAGCACCAGCACCAGGCTGATCAGGTTGGTCAAGACCGTCGACAGGGTGGAGGTAAATGCCTGCTGTGCTCCGATCACATCGGAGTTGAGTCGCGATACGAGCTTTCCGGTCTGAGTTCTGGTGAAGAAGGCGACGGGCATTTGGATGACATGATCGAAGACCTGAGTCCGCAGATCGAAAATCAAGCCCTCGCCGATTGTTGAAGAAAACCAGCGCTGGACCAGGCCGAGCACTGCCTGCAACACAGCAACACCGGCGAGGGTGAGGCTCACGATGATCACGACCCGCCGATCGCCCTGCAACACGCCCTGGTCGATGATCTCCTTGAAAAGTAGCGGGGGCGCCACGGCGAGTGCGGCCAATATGACCACGAGGACGACAAAAACGGCGATCAGGAGCCGGTAGGGCTTTGCGAACCGCAGCACCCGCCAAACGACGCCAGGGCTGAGCTGATGCTGTGCAATATCCGGATCTTGGGACATGCGCCGCATCAGTCCCCAGTTACTCATCGACATGACTTTCCTCCGGAGCCTCGGAACGATCGGCGGTCCCAGGTTATTCCGAGCCCCCGATTGCCCAGCAGCACAAAGGCCCGGCAGCACAAAGGCCCGGCAGCGACTGCGCCGGGCCTTTTGCGGGGGGAAGCTGCGATCACCGCTTCCTGGCAGAAGCCTTCTTCGCCGTCGTCTTCTTGGCCGCTGTCTTCTTCGCCGGAGCCTTGGCGGCGGTCTTCTTCGCGGGGGCCTTCTTCGCCGGCGTCTTCTTGGCCGCTGTCTTCTTCGCCGGAGCCTTGGCTGACGACTTCTTGGCCGGCGCCTTCTTAGCGGCCGTCTTCTTGGCTGGAGACTTAGCTGTCTTCGCGGATGACTTCTTGGCAGCTGCCTTGGCCGGGGCTTTCTTGGCCGAGGCCGTGGTGCCCTTCCGTGCCGAGCTGCTTGAGGACGCCTTCTTGGCACCGCGGGTAGCGCCGCCGCGACCACGGAGCTCAACCCCGGCTTCCTTGAGGACACCGTGCACGAACCCGAAGGAACGGCCAGCGTCGTCAGCGATCTTGCGAATGCTCTCGCCTGCGGCGTACCGCCTGGCGTACTGGGAAGCAAGCGTCGTCCGCTGCGCCCCGGTAATGCGTGAACCCTTAGCCAATGCCTTGGCCACTGCGCCTCCCTTTGTCGTGGACCATCGCCGTTGACGATGACCTTTGCCAGACCCAATGATCGAGACCTCAAGATCAATGATCACTCATTTCTAGCACGTTTCTGGCACGTTTGGGCAGTTTCTGCCTGATCAATTAAATGCGAAGGGTTGATCACATGAGAGCGGCCAGATGATCTATCGTCCAGGGTCAATTCATGCCGGTGATGATCAGGGAATTGACGTGATTAGGCCAAGGCGACCAAATCCGCGTATTCGGAACTCCAAAGATCTTCCACACCGTCTGGTAGCAGCAGTACCCGATCTGGATCAAGAGCGTCCACAGCTCCCTCATCATGGGTGACGAGAACGATGGCGCCTGTGTAACGCTTGATCGCTGACAGCACTTCGCTACGCGAGGCCGGATCGAGATTGTTGGTCGGCTCATCGAGCAGCAACACATTGGCGCTGGAGCACACCAGCATGGCCAGTGCCAGCCGGGTCTTCTCGCCACCCGACAGCACGCTCGCCGGCTTGTCGACATCGTCACCTGAGAAGAGGAACGAGCCCAAGACCTTGCGGACCTCGGTATCGCCGAGCTGCGGTGCGGCGGTCTTCATGTTCGCCAGCACCGAACGACCGACATCCAAGGTCTCATGCTCCTGGGCGTAGTAGCCGATGCGCAGACCATGACCCGCCACAACCTCACCTGTGTCGGGCTCGTCCAAGCCCGCAAGGATTCGCAGCAGGGTGGTCTTGCCAGCGCCGTTGAGGCCGAGCACGACGACCTGGCTGCCCTTGTCGATGGCAAGATCGACGTCGGTGAAGACCTCGAGCGATCCGTAGCTCTTGCTGAGGTCCGTCGCAGCGAGTGGCATTTTGCCGCAAGGTGCCGGGTCCGGAAACTTGATCTTGGCCACCGGATCACGAGCCCGTTCCCCATCGATCCCCGCCAGCAACCGCTCGGCGCGCCGGACCATGTTGTGCGCGGCCATGGCCTTGGTCGCCTTGGCGCGCATCTTGTCCGCTTGGCTGAGCAGCTGATCGGCCTTACGCTCGGCGTTCAGCCGCTCTCGTCTCCGCCGCTTCTCATCGGTCTCGCGTTGCTGCAGATAGCGCCTCCACCCCATCGTGTAGATATCGAGTTCGGCACGGTTCGCGTCGAGGTGGAACACCTTGTTCACACATCGCTCCAGCAGCCCGACGTCATGGGTGATCACCAGCAACCCTCCGGGATGTCCAGCCAGAAAGTCACGCAACCACACAATCGAGTCGGCGTCGAGGTGGTTGGTCGGCTCGTCGAGCAGCAAGGTTGATGCGCCGGAGAACAAGATCCGGGCGAGCTCGACGCGGCGCCGCTGACCGCCCGACAATGTCCCGAGCGGCTGGTGCAGCACGCGCTCCGGCAAGCCGAGATTGCTGGCGATCCGGGCCGCCTCCGCTTCTGCGGCATAGCCACCGGCAGCCGCCAGCTCAGCCTCCGCCCTGGCGTAGGAGGCCATTGCCTTGTCCTGAACATCGGCCGAATCGTCACCCATCGCCAGCTCGGCCCGTCGCAGCCGATCTACGACCGCGTCCAGACCTCGGGCAGACAGGATCCGGTTCTTGGCCAGCACACCAAGATCACCGGTCCGCGGATCCTGCGGCAGATATCCGACTGGGCCCGTTCTGGTGATCGTTCCGCTGGCCGGCTGGGCCTCGCCGGACAAGATCCGGGTGAGCGTGGTCTTGCCAGCTCCATTGCGTCCTACCAGGCCGATCTTGTCGCCAGCCGCCACCTGGAACGAGGCATGCTCCAGCAGAAGACGCGCACCCGCGCGTACCTCCACATCCCTCGCAATCAGCATCGGACTCACTCTTCCGTACGTGTTTTTGCTGCGACCCAAGATCGCTTGTCTGTGATTCCCAGTCGCGGGACAACGGGGAACGACTCAGGACGACCGCGGTTAGGTCTAGCGTTCAGGTGAGGTCTGCAATTCCCAAGTTTCAAACTTCTTACGTCCTTCGCCGTTCCCCGTTGCCCCGCTCCCTTACTCGTTGGGCGCGATCTGGTCGCGGCCGCGCCGGAGAGTGAGGCCCGTGCTGGTTGCGGGGATGTTCGCTACCGCTTCCGCGGCCTACCGCTTCCGCGGCCGGAGTTGGAGTACCGCTGAGTCGACTGGTGGAGGTGGCACGAAAGCGGCTCGCGGTAGAGACAGACCACGACTCGGGTGGAAGCGGCGCAGCCGTCGACGGTCATGGTTGACGGCACGCCGCACAACGGCTCGCTGCAGGACCAGATCGGCGGCAGTGAGGTGCTGCGCCCGAACCACGAATTCCAGCACTGCCGCGGTGAGAGCGTAAGGCGGATTTGCCACTACCCGAAATGGCCGTCCTGGTGCGGCGAAGTCCTCCAGGTCACACTCGACGACCGCGGCGTCGCGGTCGACCACCTTCTCCCGAAGCCGGCGTGCCCGTCCGGCGTGCAACTCGACAGCGATCACTCGCGCGCCAGCTTCGAGGAGCGGCAAAGTAAGGGCACCAGTCCCGGCACCCAGGTCGACTACCAGCTCACCCGGCCGGATGGCCGCGCTAGCAACGATCCGCTCAGCCCAGTCCGGATCCAGCCGGTGCCAGCCCCATGGCCGCCGCCCGGACACGACGCACCATGAAGATCATCGTCATGACCTGCAGGCTAGCGGCCCGGCATGCCCGCCGCGAGGCAATTTCTGCGGGCAGGCGCTGCTGTGGCGCTCAGGAAGTGGCGACCGGGAGAGAACGCAGCAACCGGACGTTGAAGTTGTCCGCGTACACCAACTCCCCGGCTTGGTGGATGTTCGGCCACAGCTCGAACACGGTCTTATCGTCCCAGCCAGCTTATTGATCACGGTAGGAACAAACGCCGCAATGACGAGCCGTCGCAGCCGCGTGTGGTCCGGCGGGTCGGTGAAGACCAGGCTGGACTGGACAGCATCTGGCCACCC
>DATEWO010000311.1:0-2976 GCA_035257925.1 Propionibacteriaceae bacterium
TGGTATGCGGCTTGGGCGGTTTTCTGGTATGTCCCCTAGCATCTGATCATGGGTCGGCGTGTACTCATCCTTGCAGCCGGCATCGGCTCCGGCCACAACATCGCAGCCGGTGTCCTCGAGTCATGTTTTCAGGCAGCCCCCGAAGTCGATGAAGTGCAGAGGCTGGACATTCTCGAGTCGACCAACGAGGTCTACCGCACCCTGTACGACGACGGATACTTCGCCCTGGTGGAAGCCGTGCCCTGGCTCGTCGGCTGGGGCTACGACGCAAACGATCCCCCATTCAAGCTGGCGAAATGGATCTCGTTGTGGGATCGCCTCAACACCACGGCAACCGCCAAGGCCATCAAGGCCTTCGGTCCAGACATCGTCGTCTGCACGCACTTTCTGCCGACCCGACTGGTTTCGCTGATGATGACACGCGGCGTGCTGGACGCGAAGCTGGCTGTCGTCACCACTGACTACGACTTCCAGGGACTGTGGCTGAGCAGCCCGTTCAACCACTATTTCGTAGCGCGGGAGGAGACCAAGGCCTATATGGTCGCGATCGGCGTGCCTGCCGATCGGATCACTGTCTCCGGGATACCGGTCCGGCTCGGTTTGGGCGATGCGATCGACCGGGAAGCGGTCCTCCGGCGTTACGACTTGCGGCCGGATCGGCCGATCCTGCTGATCTCGGCCGGAGCGGCTGGCGGCGCCTACACACAGACGATCGTGCAGCAGACGTTGCGGATGCGCAACGACTTCCAAGCGGTTGTGGTGTGTGGCCGTAACGACCAGTTGAAGAGTCAGATCGAGGGCCTGGTCGCCTTCAACCGCGACCGATACCGGGTCCTGGGCTACACAAATGACATGCCCGACCTGATGCGGACGGCCTCCTTGTTCGTCGGAAAGCCGGGCGGACTCTCATCCTCGGAGTGCATGGCCGCCGGTCTGCCCATGGTCCTGATCCACCCGATTCCCGGTCAGGAAGTGCGGAACAGCGACTTCCTGCTGGAAGAGGGTGCTGCGGTGCGTTGCAACTACGCGACGACGGTGGGCTACAAGATCGATCAGCTGCTGGCCCAGCCAGATCGGATCACACGCATGGCCGCGTGCGCTCGGCAGATCGGAAGACCCGAAGCCGGGCCGATGATCACGTCCGCGGTGGTTGCCGATGAGTCACCACCGCTGTGGATCAGCCACACTGCCCAGAAGTCCGTGCTCGATTCCAGTGAGCGAGGCATTGCGGCCGCACACCTGTACGCCGGTCGTCGGGTACGGACCTTGATCGATGCTCCGACAGGCGTGTCAGCAGGGGTGATCACGACGGCACAGTTGGACTCTCTGCTACCGATCACAGCCGGAAGTGCCCCGTCCGGAACCAACGAGCTCTCGCTATCAGCGGACCAGATTTCCAGCCTCCGACGCCGCACCGAGCCTGGACTGATGTTCACGCTGCGACACATCCTCGGCAAGGCCAGCGACCTGAAGCTGGCGCTGAGCCCCTGACTCGGTCACACAGCTATATGTCGAGCAATTCCCGGTCGACGAGCCAGCGGCGGAACTCCTCCGGTGTTCTGACGCTGTCATCGATGACGGCGGTGTAGATCTCGAAGCCGCCTATCTGATCGGGGTAGCTCGGCAGCCGGAACCACACGTCCTTGATCCGCAGCACGGCCGCGCGCTGCTCGTCGGTGATCTTGCTACGCAACTCGTGATGCCAGGCAGTGACGTTGTCGTGAATATCGTGTAGCCAGAGCGTCAGGTCAACGCGCCACATCTTGCCGCCACGGTCAAGTAGGAACGGGAGGTGATACCGCTCCTCCTTGACGAGTCCGGTTGGACTGCGCTCAGCCCGTTCATCCCGATAATCGAAGCCGACCACGCCTGGAAGCTCGATGATTCGTGAGATCAATTGCAGGACATCTTGTGGTCTGTAGTCGGCACCGACAACCAGCATCACATCAAGATCACGCCAGCACATCAGGTTCGAGATGTAACTCCCAGTCACCTCAAGAGGCCCGAGGTCTGTGAAGACTCCCGATCGGTCGAGCTCGTCGAGCAGCGCAGCCGCCTCCGCCCGTAGCGTCGATTGCCTGGCCGCGAGTTCAGCGTCACTGGCCGGTGTTCGCACGATGGGCGATGCTAGCAGCGCCAGCCACTGTTGATCTTGAGTGGCAAGGAGGGGCGAGGAATGTTGGGCTGCCGTGTGTCGCGGAGTCGCAAAAAGTGTCAGTCGGCAGGTCTAGAGTGAATGTATGTTCGATTCGGGGGAGCTTGCGGCGGTCGGTGCGACGCGGTTGGCGGGCCTGATCGAGCAGAATCACGCCGAGCTGATGGCCCGGGAGTGTCAGATGTTGCAGTTGGCCTGCGCCTGGGCTGACGCACACTATCTGGACTCGGGCAGCAAGGATTACCAGCCGTTGATCCAGCGGGCATGTGCTTGGGGTGGTGAGGGGACGCCCGAAGTGTCGGAGTACTGCGCCGCGGAGCTGGGCGCGCTCCAGGGCACAGGGATGATGGCGGCTCGAGCATTGATCGCTGACGCGTTGGATCTTCGGTATCGGCTGCCGCGGTTGTGGGGTCGAGTGCTGACCGGTGGGGTTCGGGCGTGGCAGGCCCGCAAGATCGCGGAGCAGACCCGGGCATTGTCGTGGGCGGCCTGTGCGGATGTTGATCATGCCCTGAGCGACTTCGTGGGGATGATGCCGTGGCCGCGGTTCGCCAAAATCTTGTCCGCGGCGGTGCTGGAGGCTGACCCGGCGCTGGCTGCGGAACGGGCTGAGCGAGCTCGTACCGCGCAGGACGTTTTCAGTTTCGACTCCGAGGACGGCTTGAAGACGGTAGTGGCCAAGGCGGCGGCTGGCGATGCCATCTGGTTCCTGGCGACAGTGAACAGGATTGCTGAAATCCTGGCCGCACGCGGCGACGCCGATCCGGTGGGAACCCGGCGGGCCCGCGCGCTTGGCATTTTGGCCCAGCCCGTGGAGGCGC
>DATEWO010000312.1:0-5292 GCA_035257925.1 Propionibacteriaceae bacterium
GGCGCTCTCCGAGTCGTCGAGTGGCATGTAACGAGGAGTCTTGTCGAGGAAGACGAGAATGATGGGCGCGGAACCCGGGAGGCCCAACGAGCTGTCCCCGACTACAAGGATCGATACAGCCCAATATGCAGAGCAGGCGACGAGACCGCTCAATGCAGCCACCAGGAGTGCTGCGCGCCCACCCCAGCCGGTGCCCTGAGCCTCGCCACCGTTCGAGGGTGTCGAGCGCGAGGTGCGGGTCCTTCTTGGAGATGTCGTTGACGTGGTTGGCTACGGACCAGGTGACGTAGCGCGTGTGGTCCGCGGAGAGCCGGTCGAGGAGCGGGATGCCTACGTCGTAGGGCAGCGTCAGGCTCGGAGCGCATAGGAGCCGCGGTCGCGTGCCCTCGTTGCACAGCTGACGTACGTGGTAGTGCTCGTCCTCGGTCCAGATCTGCATGATTACAGCACCTGGTCAGGGAAAAGGTTCAGGAAGGGCCGAATCGCGAACTCGGCGGAGAACCGCGTGGTGATCTTGCGGAGCGCGGATAGTGAGAACTCGAGGTCCTCGCCGGTGCAGCCGTGCCGGGCGACGTACTCGGCGTAGAGGGCGTAGATGAAGTGCCGAAGTCGCCGTCCGAGCGGGTCGGGTCGACTGGTGCGGGCAGCGAGCGGACGAGTACGCCCACTGCCCGCCGGAAGTCGCCGGTGCCCCGGTCGCCGAGTCCTCTCTCGTTCAGGCCTGGGCGTGCACCGCACCTTCGACCGTACGACACCCGGCCAGTCGTCTTTACCAGATCACAGTGCACATGCTGGTGTTCACTATTCGATGTGACGCGAAGGGTTGGGCTGGTCTGCGGCTACCTCGATCGAGTACGTGACGGCGTGGCGGACTACTCCCTCCGCCTTGCAGACAGCCTCGAGGCGCCAGACCTGAAACCGATCTTGCTCACTACCCATTCGTGGGCTGGCGTAGACGATCGAGCGGTCGGGGTCGCGTACCGCTGGAACAGCTTTGGCATCCTGAGCGCGGCCCGGGCCATTCGCGGGCTCAACCTCGACATCCTCCACGTGCAGTTCGCGCCATCGGTGTTCGGCTTTTCCCGCGCGGTCGGGTTCTTGCCCTTGCTCCTGCCTGGCCGGATCCGACTGATCGTCACGCTGCACGAGTACGGGGTCTGGACCGCCGGTGGTCCGGGCGGGTTCGTCCGAGATCTGCTCTGGTCAGCAGTTGAGCGACTCGGCTGGATGGATCGGGAAACCTGGGCACTGGTGCGGCACGCCGATGGTCTGCTGGTCCCCTCAGCTGAGCATCTCGAGGTTCTCCGGGCACGCTTCGGCGACCGCCAACCTCCCGCGCTCGAGGTCCCTATCGGCCTGAACATCCGGATCGAGCCTGGCCTCGATGCCCAGGCTCGCGCTGGCGTCCGTCGCGATCTCGGTGCCCCGGACGACGCACCGCTGGTCGCCTTCTTCGGGTTCTTCCATCCCGTCAAGGCGCTTGACCGGCTGGTCGCCGCCGTCGCCGCGATCCGGGACACCTGGCCTGAGGTGCACCTCCTGCTCCTTGGCGGGGTGGAGAGCCACTCGGTCGATGCAGCGGTTGCCCAGGAGATATTGCAACAGCTCGACCGGGTGATCACCGAGACAGGAATGACCGAGCGGGTTCACATCACCGGCTACCTCCCAGACGCGGAGATCTCCCGGCTGTTCAGCGCAGCCGACGTGGCGGCCCTTCCGTTCAACGATGGAGTCACCAGCAAGTCCGGCTCGATGCTCACCGCCTTCGCGCTCGGCGTACCAGTGATCGCCACGGCGCCACCGGGGCAGATCAGCGCCCCGGCCGAGATCGACGGGCTGCTTCGCGTGCCACCCCGCGACACCGACGCGCTCACCCAGGCACTGCGCTGGGTACTCGGTGATCCAGCTCTTGCGGCGCGGCTCCGAGCAACCGGCCTGAAGTTCGCCGCCCAGCGAAATTGGGACGCCATTGCCGCCGTTCACCGGCAGATCTATGCCGAGGCACTCGGCACACCCGATAAAGCCCCACGGGACAAGCGCAGCCAACCCTGGCAGAGTAGACCCCGATCAGCGAGAGAGGGGAAGCCGATGTCCCTGGTTGAACGGGCCCGCTCGGCGGTCACGACATCGGTGGAGGCCATCCGCAATAGACCGCCGTCACCAGCGCGATCGTCCGACCACAGGCCAACCGAGGACCCGGCGCTGTTCCGGCAGCTGGTGTACGGGGACCCGGCTCGCTTGCACGTCGCACCCACGGCAGTCCTCAACAACGCCCTGATCAACCTATCCTCGGGTGATGTCACCATCGGCGACTACACCTTCTTCGGTCATAACGTCTCGGTGCTCACCGGCACCCACGACTGGACCAAATTCGGCAGGGAACGCCAGGTGTCCGTACCGGACTCGGGCCGCGACGTGATCATCGAGGAGGGCGTCTGGGTCTCCAGCAACGCCACCATCGTCGGTCCCTGCCGGATCGGCGCGCATTCCGTCGTGGGTGTCGGATCCCTGGTCCTCAAGGACGTGGAGCCCTACACCATCGTCGCGGGGAGCCCCGCCAAGGTCTTGCGGACCATTCCCCGCCCCGACGAACCGGAGGCGAAAACGACCGATCCCAACGCTGGTCCCGCCGGCGTGGTGACTGCCGGATGACGTTGTCAGCGACGGATGGGCGCGGATCCGCCTCGCCCGAGCGGATCGAGGCGCTTGAGGAGCAGCTCCGGGATCTGGTAGCAGAACTGGCGACGGCAAACCTACGGACCGCCCGGTTGGAACGGGAGCTGACCGGGCTGCGAAACAAGGTTGAAGGCAGTGGCCCACGTTTCGCTGCCCTGTACCCAAAATTCGCTGACCGCTTCCGGGGCACGTCAGAGCAGATCACCGCCAAGCTCGAGGACTACCTTTCCGATGTCCGCAGGCTGGTCGCGGATTCTGCCGACGGTGTGCGCGTCCTCGACATCGGTTGCGGGAGGGGCGAGTGGCTGTCGCTGCTGCAGCAGGTCGGCGTACGCGCAGCCGGGGTGGACTCTCACACCGCCTTTGTCGAGGCCGGGCGCGCGCAAGGCCTGGACATCGTGGAGGGTGACGGCGTCGACCACCTGTGCAGCCTGCCCGCGAACTCCCTCGACCTCGTCACCGCATTCCACCTGATTGAGCATCTGGACATCGAGACCGTGCTGACCCTTGTCGCGGCCGCCCACAATGTGCTGCGTGTCGGAGGCTGCCTGCTGTTGGAGACCCCCAACCCGACGAACCTGCAGATGGCGGCCTGTGACTTCTACAACGACCCGACGCATCGCGTGCCTCTGCCGCCGGCATTGACAGCTTTCCTGGTGTCCGCCTCCGGCTTCGACGATGTGGAGGTCAGGCACCTGCACCCGGCGGAATCCCCGCTGGTGCCTGCCGCCCTCCATCGAGTGCTCGTGGAGGAGGTCGTCGAGCGCGCGCTCTATGGGCCGCAGGACTATGCCGTCCTGGGCTACAAGGCAGGCCCGGCGGGCTAGGCGTGAGCGAGCCCGGTAGACCCGCGGCAAGACGCCGCATTCTCTATCTCGACCCGTACACCGTTCGGATCGGGAGAAGGCCTGGTCCGGGCTCCCCGCCGTCAAGCGACGCGATCGGCTACGCGATCACCTCGTCGGCGACGATCCGGACCGGTCTGGCTGACCTCGGCTGGGAGGTCATCCAGCCACAGATCGACCTGCCGGAGGAGGATGACGGGCACGTCCGGCGGCTGCGGTGGCTGCTGCGCTCCTATGAGGGTGCTCTGGAGGTGCTCGGCAGCTCACCGCCGGAGGTGATCTTCATCTTCCACGCGTTCTCAATCTTTCCCACCGAGGTTCGTCGAATGATCTTGGACCTCCGGCTCAAGGTGCCGCTCGTCGGCTACACCCACGGCAGTCATTGGGATCCCACCGACACCTTCCGCTTCGAGGTCTATCCCGGCATGGAGGTGGCTGACCTGGCCAACCTCTGCGTGCTTGACCGGGTGTTTCTGGTCTCCCACCAGATTCACAAGACCCTGCAGACCACGATCGCTAAGTTCAATCCAGCCGTCGCGAAGATGCTGGACACGAGGTACGAGGTGGTTGGCCTGCCTCTCGATGTGGGCTTGATCGAGGCCAGCCGCACTGAGGCTCGTGATCCTCACCGGATGATCGTCTTTAATCATGCGCCGGTGGCCAGCAAGGATCCGGAGATGTTCGTCCGAGTGATGCGGCGGATCCTGCCACGCTATGACGTACAGGTGCTTTTCACGCGGAGGTTCCTGCCGGAGCATGCCGGCGGGGAGGCGGTCGCTGCTCTCGCGGCCGACTTCTCCGAGCAGGTCATTCTGGGCAACAACCTGCCCCTGCCTGACTACTACTCGGCCTTGTGGCGAGCCGAGCTGCAGGTGTCAACGGCTACTCACGAAAGCCTTGGTGTTTCCACGCTCGAGGCGATGTACGCCGGCTGCTGTTGCGTTCTGCCTCGGGTCGGCAGCTATCCAGAGATCACCGGCAATCACCCGGACGTGCACTATGACCGTGGTGATGATCAACTAGAGGAGCGACTGACGTACTTCCTTGATCATCCGGACCGGCGCCGCGCGGTGGCCGCCGACCTCCAGCAGGCAGCCGCTCGCTACCGGCCCGAGGTGGTGGTTCGCCGTATTGCCGACGTGTTGGAGAGCGTCTGCTCCCTTCACGAGGCACCCTTTGGTCTGGCGAGGCACCCTCAATAGGAAGTGTGCAACTGACAGAGGCCTATGACAGTGGATCTGTCGCTTTCTGTCGTAGTCGTTCATAGGGTGTTTGGCCTGCGAGGGCGCCGTGGGGTCGGTGGTAGTTGTAGTAGTCCTCCCACTCTTGCAGCTTCTTGGAGAAGACGTTGGCGTCGTCGATGACTTGGCCTTGGAGGAGGCGGTAGAACTCCTCGGAGTCGATGCGGTGGGATCTCTCCACCTTGCCATTCAGCCGGGGGGTGCGTGGTCTGATCTTGACATGGTCGATGCCCTTGTGGAGCAGATGCCAGTGAAACGAAGTACCGAACTCAGATCCGTTGTCAGTCCTGCACGCGCTCGACCTGGAAGGGCAGCTTGGACAGGGTGTGGTCGATGAAGGCGATAGCGGTCTTCTGATCGCAGCGCGGGTAGGCGCGCAGCACCCGCAGCCGGGTGCAGTCATCGATTGCGGTGAACTGGTAGAACTTCTGTTTGCGACCTGTTTGGCCTAGTGGCTCGATGAACTTCACATCGACCTGCAGCTGATGGCCGGGTCGTTGCTTCTCGTAGCGTTTCCACCGCAGCGCCCG
>DATEWO010000313.1:0-24642 GCA_035257925.1 Propionibacteriaceae bacterium
GGCTGGGGAGATCAGGGCAGTCGGCGGGAAGCAGGTGGATGTGTTCGTTGCAGACCTGTCCTCCCAGTCGGAGGTGCGACGGCTGGCCGAGGAGGTGCTGAGCCGGTACGCCCATATTGATGTGCTGATCAACAATGTCGGCGGCTACTGGAAGACCCGGCACGTCACCGCGGACGGGCTGGAGCGCACCTTCGCCGTGAATCATCTCGCACCGTTCCTGCTCACCAACTTGCTCCTCGATCGGCTGAAGCAGAGCGCCCCGGCCCGGGTAGTCACGGTCTCCTCCAATGCACAAGCCCAGGGCCGCATCGACTTCGACGACCTCCAAGGCGAGAAGTCCTACTCCGGGGCGCGGGCGTACAGCCAGTCCAAGCTCGCCAATGTGATGTTCAGCTACGAGCTCGCCAGGAGGTTGCAAGGCATCAGCCTTCCTGATCATGCAATCGTCACCGCCAACGCGCTGCATCCCGGCGTGGTGAGCACGTCGTTCGGAAGCGAGGATCCCGCCAGCGTCCAGCGAGTGTTCATCCCATTCCTGCGGACGTTCATGAAGACTCCGGCCCAGGGGGCCGCAACCTCAATCCACCTAGCGTCCGCTCCCGATCTTGAGCAAGTGACGGGCCGCTACTTCGCCAACAGCAAACTCAAAAGATCGTCCAAGCCAAGCTACGACGAGGCCGCCTCAGCCCGACTCTGGCAGCTGAGCGGTGATCTGGTCGGCCTGACTACATCTGCGGACACCGCTACCCCGGCACCACTTGCACCCAAAGCGAAGGACTGAGCACAAGGGGCTTTGACGGTCCCGTACCGGCCAATCGTGACCTGAGGTGATCGTGTCAGAGGATGGGGCGGTGACCCTGCTCGAGCCGTTGAGGATCGCGGTACCCGACGCAGACCTCATTGGGCTGCGCAGGCGGCTTTCCGCAGTGCGGTGGCCTAGCCGGGAAACCGTCTCTGATTGGTCTCAAGGAGTACCGCTCGACGTGTTGCGCCCGCTCTGTGAACACTGGCAGACGGCGTACGACTGGCGGGCGACCGAGCGGCGCCTCAACCAACTGCCTCACTACCGCACCACGATCGACGGGCTCTCGGTCCACTTTATTCATGTGCGCTCACCGGTCGCCGATGCCGTTCCGCTGATCATGACTCACGGGTGGCCGGGCTCGTTCTTCGAGTTCGAGCAGGTAATCGAGCGATTGGCCGATCCAGCCGCGTTCGGAGACCCACCGAGGCCGGCATTCCACGTTGTTGCTCCGTCGCTGCCCGGCTACGGTTTCAGTGACGCCCCGACCAGACCTGGCTGGAACATTCACCGGATTGCTGCCGCTTGGGCTGAGCTCATGGACCGGCTGGGGTATGCCCGCTTCATCGCACTCGGTAGCGATTGGGGCACGAGCATTTCGACCAGCCTGGCGCTGAGCCATCACCATCGCCTGATCGGCCTACATTTGATCCCGCCGCTGGTTCCGCCACCGGCCGACGGAGAGACGCTGACCGAGCTTGAGCGGACGGCGATAGCGCGGCTCGAGGACCGCAATCGAACAAGCTCGGCCTACTCCCAGCTCCAGGCGACGAGGCCGCAGACCCTCGGATACTCCCTGGTCGACTCACCGGTTGGACTATGTGCCTGGATCTTGGAGAAGGTATGGACCTGGTCCGACCATGAGGGCGATCTGTGGGAGATTCTCGGTCAAGATCAGGTGCTGGACAACATCACGTTGTACTGGCTGACCCGGACCGGCGCCTCGTCAGCTCGGCTGTACTGGGAGAGCATCGCAGAAGTCGCCACCTGGTTCACTCGAACCGGTGGCGAGCCCATCACGGTACCTACTGGATGCACCGTCTTCCCACAGGAGGTACCGCATCCCTACCGGCGATGGGCCGAACCCCGGTTCCCATCGATCGTTCACTGGGGCGAGCCAGCCAAAGGCGGCCACTTCGGCGCCTGGGAACAACCTGGCCTGTTCATCTCCGAAGTCCGCGCGGTAGCCGAAGCTCTCGAAATCGAGATGAGGTCGTAGCTCCGCGTCGGAGGATCAGCTCTACCCGCCGAGCCAGGAGATCAGGTAACGCCAGCCTTGCAGGCCACGGCGCGTGACGTGGACGGCCGAGCCGGCCAGTACCAGTGCCGTCGTCCCACGCTGGAGAACGTGCGGCTGCAGAGCGACGTAGGTAGGGCAGTCTGGCCGCTCTGTAGGCAGCCGAACGATGCCACGCCGACCGCGATCCAGCAGATCACACCCCGGCTCGGTGCAACACCGCCCCGGGTACGAACAGTGCTGCTAGAGGCGTCGGATCCCGAGACGCCGGACGCTCCTGGGATGGTTGTCCTCGATGAGTACGTGGCGGACCCAAGTCGACCTGATAAGAACTGATCATGGCGGATACCATCGATGGGTTCTTTCAGCAGCGTATGGAGCCGGCGTGGTGATCTTGATAGGGAATGACCGATGAAGGTCGCTGTCGTAGGCGGAGGTTCCACCTACACGCCGGAGCTCGTCGACGGGATCGCGCGACTCCAGGACCAGTTCAAGGTTGACGAGCTGGTGCTGATCGATCCAGCGGAGGAGCGCCTCGGGCTCGTCGCCGGGATCTCACAGCGCATCTTCGGTAGGTACGGCTACTCCGGGCGCCTCACGTTCACGAGTGATCTTGATCGGGCGGTGAGTGATGCCGCAGTGGTTCTGCTCCAGCTGAGGGTTGGCGGTCAGGCCGCGCGAGCTGTGGATGAAAGCCTGCCCTTGAGGTGCGGTTGCGTTGGCCAGGAGACGACGGGCGCCGGGGGGCTGGCGAAGGCCCTCCGTACGGTCCCGGTGATCTTGCAGATTGCGGAGCGAGTGTCTCAGCTCGCCACCGACGACGCCTGGATCATCGACTTCACGAATCCGGTGGGCATCGTCACGCGCGCCCTGCTTGATCACGGCCATCGGGCAGTCGGGCTCTGCAATGTGGCGATCGGCAACCAACGGACGGCTGCGAAGCTGCTCGGCGTCAAGCCCGCTGCCGTGGCGCTGGATCATGTTGGGCTCAATCATCTGACCTGGACCCGACGGGTCCTGGTCGATGGTCAAGATCGACTACCTGAGTTGCTGTCCACCTCGGCGGAGGAACTGGCCGGGCGTTCCGGCATCCCAGCGGAGCTGCTACGCCGGCTGGCCGTGTGGCCCTCGTATTACCTTCGCTATTTCTATGAACATGATCAAGTCGTTGAGCAGCAGCGGGAGAAACCTTCTCGGGCCGAGGAGGTGGCAGCGATTGAGCGCCAGCTCTTAGAGATCTATGCCGACCCAGCGGTCGATGAAAAACCGGACCTGCTTCAGCAGCGCGGCGGTGCGTACTACTCCGAAGCTGCGGTGGATCTCATGGCCTCCTTGATCACCGATCGAGGAGATGTTCAAGTAGTCAACCTGCGCAATGAGGGCGCGCTGCCCTTCCTCGCCGATCACGCGGTCGTTGAGGTGCCGGCTCAGATCGGCAAGCAGGGTCCGATGCCGCAGGCCGCAGCACCGGTCGATCCCCTCCTCGCCGGCCTTATTGCCCACGTCTCGGCGTACGAAGAGCTGGCACTCGCCGCCGCCATCCACGGCGGGCGGGAACGGGTGTTCCGAGCATTGCTGGCTCATCCACTCATCGGCCAACATGACCTCGCTGACGAGCTGACCGATCTGCTGATTGCCGCCAATCGAGATCATCTGCGGTGGGCGGCGTGACCGCTGCGGTTCTCGCGATCGACGGTGGCAATAGCAAGACCGACGTCTGCTTGATATCCACCGATGGGCAACTGCTCGGATACGCGCGCGGGCCAGGGTCGAACCACCAGGTCGTGGGCCTCGACACTGCATTCAATGTGCTTACCGGCCTGGTACGCCAAGCAGCCACCGAAGCTGGAATCGACGCTCGCTCGACAATCGCTCAGCACGCCGCGATCTACCTGGCTGGTGCCGACTTCCCGCAGGAGGTGGAGCTGCTGCTCGAGCTGGTCTCCCGCGCCGGCTGGGCGGAAGAGGTAACCCTGGACAACGACACATTCGCACTGCTGCGCGCCGGTACCAGTTCGGCCAACCGGATCGCTGTTGTCTGTGGCGCGGGCATCAACTGCGTGGGAGTCTCCGCAGCCGGTGAGGTACTGCGCTTTCCATCGGTCGGCGTCGTCTCTGGCGACTGGGGCGGCGGTGCGACGCTCGGTACCGAAGCGCTCTTCCTTGCGGTACGGGCCGAAGACGGCCGTGGCGAGCCGACTGCGCTACGCGAGGCGATCATGGAACACTTCGGCACGGCATCCGTGGTTGAGGTGACTGCGGCGCTGCACTTCGGTGAGATGCCGCGCACTCGGCTCCATGAATTGGTGCCAGTGCTGCTGCGGGTCGCCGCCTCTGGAGACGGGCCTGCCGCGGCAGTTGTGGAGCGACAGGCTGAGGAAGTGTTCTTGCTAGCTCGGGCTGCCCTCGACCGACTCAAGCTGCGTGATCAGCTAACAGACGTGGTGCTGGGTGGCAGCGTTCTAGCTGCGCGACGTCCCCTGCTGATGGAGGGCGTGTCATTGCGCGTGGCAGCGTACGCCCCCCGCGTCAACCTGCTCGTAGTCGATGACCCTCCCGTGGTCGGCGCCGCACTTTTAGGGTTGGACGCGCTCGGCGCCTCGCCCGAGGTGGAAATTGCAGTCCGAACGGCGCTCCTCACCCGCGCTCGCAGGGCTCACGCCTCGGCGCGAGCGGTTAGTTGATCATGATTACCGAGCAACGGCCCAGAGGAGAGGAGTCGGATTTCAGGTGCTTTGACCAATGCGGGAGTGCCAGTGCAGCTGGTGACCATCGAGGCCGCCGATCACATCTTCCGCGGCCACGACGTCATCGGCGGCGTCGTCAGGCTTTTCGTGGAATATCTGGCCGCTGCGCTGCGCCAAGCCTGACGGGCGGGAGCTAGCCCATGGAACTCTCCTGCGACGTGCTGGTTGTGGGAGGTGGCTGCGGCGGTGTCGCGGCGGCCCTGGCAGCAAGCGATTTAGGCCGCCAGGTCGTGTTGACCGAATCCAGGGATCGGGTTGGTGGCCAGCTCACGAGCCAGGCCGTACCACCAGATGAGCATCCGTGGGTGGAGGTTACCGGCATCACCGCCAGATACCGGCAGCTGCGGGAAGCGGTCCGGACGCGATACAAGCAGACGCGCCACCTGACCGAAACCGCCAGGCGCGATCCGCTGTTCAATCCCGGGGCAGCCTGGGTGAGCAATCTCAGCGCCGAGCCCGAAGTCTTTCGTGAAGTGCTTGAGGATCTGCTGCGCCCATTTCAGGCTCAGGGCCGGCTCCGCTCTCTGATGCGTCATCGACCAGTGAACGTCGAGACAACGGGTGATCACGTCACAGCTGTCGGCTTCGAGGATCTGCAGACCGGCGAGCAGCTGATGATCACCGCTGGCTACGTCCTCGACGCCACTGAGGAAGGGGACGTGCTGCCACTGGCCGGCTGCGAGTCTGTGGTGGGTGCAGAGTCGGCGACTCGGACGGGTGAGCCGCATGCTCTGCCCGGCCCGGCGGATCCCATGGACCAGCAGGCGATCACCTGGTGCGCCGCACTGGAGTGGCGGCCAGGCGAGGACCACACTATTGACCAGCCGGAGGGTTATGAGTTCTGGCAGAGCTACCGTGCCGACTTCTGGCCGGGACCTCAACTCGGCTGGACGACCCAGGAACCGGAGACCGGTAGACCGCTAAGCCGACCGCTCTTCTCAGATTCTGGTGAGCAGGATCTGTGGACGTTTCGCCGGATCCGGTTCGGCGGCCACTACGCCGATGATCTTTCAGATGTGACGCTCGTCAACTGGCCCCAGGTCGACTACTGGCTGACGCCACTGATCGCGGTTCCGGAGGAGCAACGGCAACTCTCGCTGCACAAGGCGCGGGAGTTGTCTGTTTGCTTTGTGCGCTGGTTGCAGACAGATGCGCCGCGCCCAGACGGTGGAACCGGGTATCCAGGGCTGAGGCTGTCTCCGGAGGTGCTGGGTACCCAAGACGGCTTGGCGGCCTATGCGTACATCCGGGAGAGCCGTCGGATCGCCGCCGAGTTCACTGTGCTGGAAACGCACATAGGAGTGGAGGCTCGCCCAGGCGCAGATCGCGCCGCAGATTTCCCGGATGCCGTCGGTGTGGGCTCGTACCGAATCGACCTCCATCCGAGCACGGCAGGACGCGGCTACCTCGACATCGCGACTTATCCGTTTCAGATCCCGCTGGGCGCCTTGCTGCCGCAGAGACTGGACAACCTGCTGGCAGCTGGCAAGTGCCTGGGTGTCACCCATGTCACCAGTGGCTGCTACCGGCTGCATCCGGTGGAATGGAACGTCGGTGAGGTGGCCGGCGCGCTGGCCGCATTCTGCCTTGAGCATCGAGTGAGCCCGCGAGCGGTACGCAGCGCTCCGATCTTGCTCGCCGACTTTCAACGCACATTGCGCTCAATGGGAGTGCAGCTGAAATGGCCCGCGGAGATCCAAACCAGGGTGCGTTAGATCATGGTGCGGTGACCAAGCCACAGCATCGCGCCGACAGGTTCATTGATCCGGAATCTGACCCTCGCGAGGGCGGCACATCGCTCGGTGACGAACGTGCCACGTTGAGCGAATACCTGCGCGGTCAGCGCCTCACGCTGCAGCTCAAGTGCCAAGGCCTGGACGCCGACCAGCTCGCTCGGCGTTCGGTCGAGCCCTCAACGCTGTCGCTGCTCGGTCTGGTGCGGCACATGGCCGAAGTGGAGCGGAAGTGGTTCCGGCAGCGGTTCGCTGGCCAGGACGTCCCCAATCGCTACCAGTCCGACACCGAGCCGGACGGTGACTTCGACGGTGCCGTGGCCGATCAAGCGGTCGTCGATGATGCGTGGGCCGCATGGCGTGACGAGGTTGCCTTTGCCGAGCAGTTCGCCCGCGAGACCGACCTCAGCTTCGTTGGACAAGACGGGGCGGGTGAACCCATTTCCCTGCGGGAGCTCCTGGTTCACATGATCGAGGAGTACGCCCGCCACAACGGCCATGCCGATCTGCTGCGTGAGCGTATTGACGGACGCGTTGGCCAGTAATCCGGAGGTACGTTTCGACGGCTGTGATGAAAGACGTACCGGTGGAGGGGGTCCGACGCGCACTTTCTGACGGTTGTGATGGCAGACGATCAGATTCCCAGCGCGTCGAGCACTAGGACTATGACACCGGAGGCCAACAGCGCCCCGGCAACGAATGTTGGAGTGACCCGACTGCCGGGTCGGGGTTGAGTGGAGCGCGCCGCCCGCCAGTACAAGAACACCCCAAGCAAGAGCAGCGCGGCCTCGAGCAAGATCGACGCGACGGGC
The DNA here is from genome assembly GCA_035257925.1 of Propionibacteriaceae bacterium. Lineage (GTDB taxonomy): Bacteria > Actinomycetota > Actinomycetes > Propionibacteriales > Propionibacteriaceae > Microlunatus. Next base: position 7,332 of record DATEWO010000313.1, read on the forward strand.
ACTCGCCACAGCCCGAAACCCAGCAGCGGGAAGTTACCGGTGTTGCCCGGCAGAATCGGCATGTCGCCGCGGTGCACGATGAGATCGAGCACCCAATGCGAAAACGCGACAGCGCCGAGCAGCAGACCGAGTCGCCGATCCCAGCGCCACCAGGCGAGGGCGCCGAATACGGCCGACAAGGCAAGTGCTCCGATCAACGAATGCGTGTAGTCAGCGTGGATCACCACCCTGCCGTACCCTCCGCCGGGCAGCGTCTCAATCGTCTCGACGCCGAGCAGGAACAGGGGGACGAACACCACATCTAGCCACTGGGTTGCCAACATCAAGGACCACAACGGAGCCCGATGATCCACCGATTTCGCACCTGCGGCCAGAGCGTAATGCCCGGTGATCACTTTCGTTCCCGGGTCGGCCGGGTGGGCCACTGCAGCCGGGTATCCAGAAAGCCACAGACCCCGATGAACAGCACCATGCTCAGCAGAAACGCCGCCATTTTCAACCTCCGGATCAAAGCCTGACCAGTGAGGGGAGGTTATCGCTGATCTCTCCCGACCAAGCGGCTCAGACGGTCTTGGCCTTCGGGCGAAGCAAGAGCGTGACGCCCAGGGCGGCGACCCAGAGCCCCCAGCCGCTGCTTCCGATCAGGCCTGCAAGATCGAAAACGGGAAAGCCGGGGAGAGCCGTTGCCAGGATGTCTCCCTGATTGAACAGGTAGATCGCGCTGACGATCAAGCCCAGCACACCAAGCCAGCGTGGCAAGACACGGCTGCGGAGCACGATGACGCTGAGGGTCACCGACCAGCCGATGCCGAGCAACTGTCCAAGGTGCTCCCCGAGAAGTGCCCCACCGAACTGGTGCTGGGCTAGCCATGCCGCCGCCAAGGCAGTTCGATTGGCGGCATCGGCGTCTTGATACATCTGCGCCAGGGGCGGCACCACGAAGACCCAGCGCAGAAAGCCGATCAACGCAAGCACGGCCGAGATCGCGCCGGCGAAACTTGCCACCCAGAGCGCGGCGTCGTCACGACGGCCGAGCGCGGCAGGCAGGAGCAAGATCGGCACAATGAGGACGGCGTAGGTCCAGGCAGTCGCGAACCAGGTCCAGACCAGACTCGGGCCTCCGGCCGCGAACCTGGTTAGCACAACTTCGGCTGGTTCCCGGAGGATGTCCGGCCAGTCAAACGTCGCGGACAGGATGGTTGCCGCGGTGGCGAAGGTGAGAGCCCCAATGAGGAACAGCGCACCGGTAACGCGGCGCAGGAGGAGGCCGTTGCCTTCGGTCATCAGAAGTGTGCCGCCTCTCCAGGGATAACCACCACTGATTCATCTGCACTGTGTCATGGTCTGGATCATTGACGCCGGATCGACTCGCAGACATGCGCAGATAAGCACAACTCAGGATGGGATGGCCGCCTGTGCGTACGGCCGCCCAGCAATGTGTTTGGGAATGTGTCGGCCCCGGATGGCGTACGTCCGAGCCCGGTGACTTGACAACGCTAGTAACACCATGATGTTGATGCCCACGGTTGGCAGGCTGGTGGCCAAAGTGACCGCTTCGGATCCATTGGCATTGCCGATGAAGGCAATCGTCGTGGTAAACACGCACGAGAGCATGAGTAAGATCCGGGCCCAATTGCGGCCGACAAAAACGGCAATCGCCAATCCGATGTCGACCAACGCGACCAAGGCGAGTATGGATCCCGCCACGATCAATGCCGGACGGCCGCCCTCGACAGTCATTCCCTCGAGATCCACTCCCTGGTCGACCAAGTCAGGGGGCAGCAGCAAGAGCAGCAGTGCAAACGGCACGTAGAACAATCCGCGCACGAATGCCACGCCGGCCCCGAAGGCGATCTGTGGGGGTCGCTTGTCGCGGCTGTCGGTGTGTGCAACCGCGGCGGCGTCAGGCACCTCGATTCGCCGTACGTCGATGATCGGCAGGTCGCCGTCAGTAATGATCAAATCGCCACCGCCGTTGCGGCTGTGATAACCGGTGGAGAAGTTTTCGATCACCTCCACCTCCACTTCCGGCGACGCTTCGCACACCGTATCGACGATGTAGTCGCGCTCGATGTCGGTGTTCTCTTCGATCTTGTGGGTCACCTGGAGAGTGAACAAGGACAGGCCGACACTCTTGTCGTAGGTTCCGGCTGCGAGCCAGTCAACGGCGTACCCCCCGGGGAGCATCCAGCCCTCAGGACAGCGCCAGAACCGTACGTGGTGCCGCTTGGATGGGCTGCCTGCGACCTCCTGTTGGTAGGCGAAATCCTGCTGACGATCGAAAAGATTCAGCGGGCTCACTGGCGCCTCGGCATAACTGCGCCGGCGCAACGTCGACTTCAAGATCCGCAGCCCGCTGGTCAGGCTCAGGTCGTCGGCCCGAGTCCAGCCAGCTCGCGCCATGGCGTCGTGAACTTGCGCCTCATGACCGCGCAGCGCGAGGTTGATCGGATCCCCGAGCAGACCGTCGCTGGTGCGGGCTCGGCCAATGAAGTAGCCGGGGACATACACCCGGGTCAAGATGCGGTGCAACCTGGGCAGCAAGAGGTAGGTGAGGAGCACCCAGAAGACGATCAGCAACAGCATTGGCCAGCCCGGCCGGATGCTAGCCCGAAACACCAGGTAGGCCAGCCAGATCGTCGCCAGACCGGCGAACGCGAACAGCGCCCCGTCCAGCATGTCCATCACTGAGGGTCGCCGCTCCCGGCTGCGCCGGATCGCCATGAACTCATTGTTGTCGAAACGACTGAGTTTGCGATATCAGCAGGGACGGTGATGATCGTCAACCGGGCTCGACAAGTGGGACTGGACGTATCTGCAACGAGCGAGCACGCTGAGATCGGGAGACGACTTTGGGGGGTAGCAATGGCGCTAGAGAATACGTACCGCCGCAGCGTTGAATTTTGGAAGAACGCCGTGTCCAACCTGTCGGACGACTGGTCGAGACCGACGCCGTGCCCCGCCTGGAATGTCCGTGCGCTCGTCAATCATGTCGTCGGGGAAGATCGCTGGACAAAGCCATTGGTGGAGGGCAAAACCATCGCAGAGGTGGGCGACGCCTTCGACGGCGATCTGCTGGGAGAGGACCCGAAGAGCTCAGCGCTGGCAGCGGCGGACGAAGCTCTGACGGCAGTCGCCGTGAGGTTGCCAGCGGGCGGCAAAGTGCACCTTTCGTATGGCGAAGAGGACATCGGCGAGTACATCAGCCAGCTGAGCGCGGACCACCTGATCCACGGCTGGGATCTTTCCGTCGCTACGGGGCAGCAGCGAACCCTTGACCCGGAGCTGGTGGCAGAGGTGGCGAAGTGGTTTCGCAATCGCGAGGAGATCATGCGCTCCTTTGGTGCGATAGCTGCCAGGCCGGACTCCGCCGCAGGCAGCGATCCGCAAGCCGACCTGCTGATCGGATTCGGCCGCAATCCCGACTGGGCTCCAGCGAGCGGAGCGAACAATCAGACCTAAGATGCGTAAGCGCTGATCCCGAGCAACTGATCGACAGTGGTAAAGCGATAACCGTCATCGCGGAGTCGATCGATCAGCGGGCCAATTGCTGCCACAGTCTGCTCTCGTGGACCGCCGCGGGCTTCCTTGCCATCGTGGAAGATCAAGATCGTGCCCGGACGCGTCAGCTTAGCGGCCGAATTGGTCAGCTTGGCGGCGGCCGGTTGGATGATCTCTAAGGGATGGGCGAAGGTTCCCGACACCACCTGAAGGTCATGCAGCCGAAGACTCCGCAGCAGCCACGGCCAGTGGCAAAGCCATGGCGGGCGATAGAGCGCAGGCGTTAGACCGGTGATCGAATAGAACACCTCCTGGGAGAGGTTGATCTCAATCTCCTGGCGCGGCTGCTTGAGATAGCTGGTGAATGAGTGGCTGTAGCTGTGGTTGCCCAGCACGTGGCCGCTCTGCACCAACCGCCGGGTACAGGACGGAAAGCGTTGTGCACAGCGCCCGACCTGGAAGAAGGTCGCCTTGACGTCGTACTTGTCCAGCGTGTCGAGCAACCGTGAGGTGTAGGGCTCGTTGGGCCCGTCATCAAAGCTCAGGGCGACGACCTTTTCCTCGGTCTCCGCCGCGTACGGGAATGAGCCGCATACCTGCGAACGGGGACGGAAGGCAGTCCAGTAGGTCGCCGCCCCGAGCGCGGAAACGCCAAGCACCGTGGCCCGCGCCGCCGCTCCCAGCCGGCTCACGGACCCTTCCAGAGAAGGGCCAGACTGTCGACCGCTGCGTCGCCGGCACCTGTGGCGAAACCAAGCGAGGTCAGTCCGACGAGCAAGATTCCCAGCACGACCCGCCGGCATACCCACAGCAGCGGGAAGGAGCGTCGGTGCTCATGCCGGAACGCCGGTGCCATACCAAAGGTCTGTCGTTGCGACAGCCGGTTGAACCAGTACGCCAGCAGGTAGTACACGAAGAAGCTCACGAAGATGTTGTAGAGCAGCCCGCGCTGCAATCGGCGCGCAGAGGTGGTGACGACATTCTGTCGCTCCCAGCCCACATGGCCCCGTCGCCGCAGTCGCCGCACCAGGTCAAGCTCGTCACCACCCTGGGTGAGTCGGAGGTCATAGCCTGGGAATGCGGTGCGCCGGAACGCGATATTGGTGGCGCTGACATAGAACACGAATCCGGTGAGCGCGTAAACCTTGGCTACCAATCCGAAGAGCAATATCGGAAACGCCTTGGCCCACCATGAGGGATCTTGATAGCGGCAAGGACCGGCAACCGCGACGACACTGTCTGACCGGGCGAAGCGAGCGTCAATGGTTCGCAGCCAATCTGGCGGTTGGGTGGTGTCGGCATCTGTAGAGATGATGATCTCGCCCTTGGCGCAATCGACTCCGCGCTGTCGCGCAGCGCAGACTCCCTGCTGAGGTTCCTTGACGACGGGTACACCGTACTGCGAAGCGATAGCCGCCGTGCCGTCGGTGCTGTTGTTGTCGACGACGATGACCTCGTATCTGCCGATGTAATCCTGATGCAGCAACGAGTCCAGCGCGCGGCCCAGGTAGGCCGCTTCGTTGTACGCCGGGACGATGATTGAGAACCGCATCTGCTCACGCGGCTGTTCCATCGACTCTCCTTCACCCATCACCCCCGCGACGCGCGGTGGCGAGTCGACCCCCGCTGTGCGAAGCCAGCACAACACTCTAGGGGAATGGACTTCTCGCCGCCGGAGGTCCTGAGATCAGGGTTGGAGATCTCCTCAGTCAGTCCCAATGATCATGGATCGAGGACCTTCAAACTCAGATCCAGGTCCGGAACCACATGCGCGACAGCCACTGGGGATAGGGCAAGAGCTCGTCGCTGAGGATGGGATAGATGTAGGCAAAGTTGGCGGCCACCAGAGCAACGAATGCCCCGACGACAATCGCACCGACCATACGACGGTCGCCGGCACGCGCGTCGCCGAGAATCCATCCGGCACAGAGCGCTACGGCCATCACCGAGAACGGGATGATCGAGATCGCGTAGAAGAAGAACAGCGGACGTGATTGAAAGGCGAACCACGGCAACCAGCTGCTCAGCACGCCGACCACCGGAATGCCGAAACGCCAATCCCGACCTCCTATCCACAAGATCGCCGCAGCCACCAGTGCGAAGACCGCAATCCACCACAGCGCAGGCGTTCCCACCCCGCTGATCACTCGAATGCAGTTGTCGGGTCCAACGCAGCCGTCGGTTCCTGGCTTGATGCTGTTCACGGCGTCGATCCCGATGGGCCGAGCCACGATCAGCCAGCCGGCGGGGTCGGCTCGGTAGGTGTGTTGCGCTTGGTTGATGAAGTCGCCGGTGTGGAAGTTCCAGATGTCGTACTGGTAGTGCAGCAGCGACGCGAGCGGCTCGCCGAGCAATTTCACCGTGGCGTGCTCGGGGTTTAGGGCACCCCAATCGCGGTCATAGCCTCCGCTGGTCAGCAACCAGCTGGCCCAGGTACCGACATACACCACCACGCTGACGACGACCAAGGAGAGGAAAGCGAAGATGCCATCTCGCAAGATCGCCAACTTCGCGCGTCTGCCGGCACCGGCCAGACTTCGCGCTCCCACATCCCACACCAGTGAAAGCAGGGCAAATGCGGCAAGCGGATAGAGCGCGTTCCACTTGCTGCCGAGGGCCAGGCCAAAGCAGATCCCGGCGGCGATGCGCCACGGACGCAGCGCGAGAGCGGGGCCGAACTGACCGCCGAGGTCGGGGATCTCGTGGTGTTCCAGGTAGCGAGCCAGGCGGTTTCGGAACCAATCGCGATCTGCAACGAGGCAGGCGACAGCGGCTACCACAAAGAACGCCAGAAAGATGTCGAGCAGCGCGGTACGCGACATGACGAATTCCAGGCCGTCGAAGGTGAGCAGGATCCCGGCGAGGCCACCGATCAGCGTCGACTTTGAGACCCGACGGACCAGCCTGATGGTGACTATGATCAACAGCGTCCCGAACACCAACGAGGCAAACCGCCAGCCAAACGAGTTCATGCCGAACAGGTACTCACCGGCGGCGATCAACCACTTGCCGAGCTGAGGATGCACGACGAAAGCAGCGGTGTCCTGCATCACCTCGACATCGCCGGCGATGATCTTGGAGTTGGCGTCGCTCGGCCAGTTGCGTTCGTAGCCGAACTTCAGCAGCGAGTAAGCGTCCTTGGCGTAATAGGTCTCGTCGAAGACCAGCTTGTTGGGATAGCTGAGGTTGACGACACGGATCACGAAGGCGATCGCGCCGATGATCAATGTCACGATCCAGCCGTTCAGGCGGTCGTTCGGCATCGCTACCCGCAGCCGCTCGATCGTCGTTGGCGGATTGATTGGTCGTTCCGGAAGGATGCGCGGTGGAGACGAGCCTGGAGTGACTGCAGCGGCTGGCCCGACCAACCCCGCTTCAGCCTCTAGGACCTGGCGCGTCACTCGCCCATCGTAGGTGGAGCAATCGGTGGGACAGTGTCATCGGGTTTCGTGGCGACAAGCTGGTCTGCAAGGCTGACGCAGTGGCACAGCAGGGCTTGGCTGGGGTCGTCGTACTCGCGGCGACGCCGATCGGTGACGTCAGAGACGCTTCGCCGCGGCTGGTGGCGGAGCTGACGAACGCCGACGTGATTGCGGCCGAGGACACCCGCCGCTTGCGTCGGCTGCTGGAACGCCTCGGAGTCGAGACCAGCGCCCGGATCTTGTCCTACTTCGAGGGAAATGAGATGAGGCGCACCGATGAGCTGGTCCGCCTGCTGGGAGAGGGAGCGCGAGTCCTCGTCGTCAGCGACTCAGGGATGCCGTCGGTGTCTGATCCGGGCTATCGCATCGTCGAGGCTGCAGTGGCACGGGGTTTCCAGGTCACCGCGGTGCCTGGTCCCTCCGCGGTGCTTACTGCGTTGGCTGTCTCCGGCCTTCCAGTTGATCGCTTTTGTTTCGAAGGTTTTCTGCCGCGCAAGGCCGCCGAGCGGGCCCGGCAGCTTGGCCAGCTGGCGACCGAACCCCGGACCATGATCTTCTTCGAGGCTCCCCACCGGGTCGCGGCAACACTGTCAGCGATGGCACTCGCTTTTGGAGGCGATCGGCGCGGTGCGGTTTGCCGTGAGCTCACCAAGACCTACGAAGAAGTCCGCCGGGGCTCGCTGCAAGAGCTTGCGGAGTGGGCGGGGTCCGATGTGCGAGGAGAGATAACCCTGGTCATCGGGGGTGCGACCCAGCCGGCCGCAGATCTGCATTCGGCAGCTGAGGAGGCGCTCGGCCTGGCCGCTGGTGGGATGAAGCTGAGGGCTGCGGTAGCTCACGTGGCACGGCAGCAGGGACTGGCGAAGAACGCTCTCTATGAGGTTGCCCTGAAAACGCAACACTCACGGCCTGCCTCGGCCACTTCTGCAGGGGAATGACCCACTGATGATGCGAAACCAGGGGATGCAACAGTTGGCGCGTGGAGCTGCCCGACCTGCCTGAACCGCTGCCGGCACCTGTAGTTGACTCGCATTGCCACCTCGACTCCACGCACGCCAAATCAGGTCTCGACCCCGAAGATGCCGTACGCCTGGCCGCTGAGGTCGGCGTCACGCGGATCGTACAGATCGGATGTGATCCCGAAGGCTGCCGCTGGGCAGTCCAGGCTGCTGAGCGCTGGCCATCGGTGATCGCCGGTGTCGCGATCCACCCGAACGATGCCGCTCGAATGGGGCCGGAGCTGATGTCAGGCCTTGAGCTGGTGGAAGCGTTGGCCGAGCATCCGCGCGTCAGGGCAGTCGGGGAGACCGGGCTGGACTATTTCAGGACCCCTGATGCTGCGGGCCAGGCTGTACAGAAGGACGCATTTGCGGCGCACATCGCCTTCGCCCACACCTTCGGCAAGACCCTTGTCGTCCATGATCGCGATGCCCACGACGACATTCTTGATGTACTCGATGCCGAGGGCTGGCCCGCGCGGGTCGTGATGCACTGCTTCTCTGGTGATGATCAGTTCGCCCGAGCCTGTCTGGATCGCGGGGCTCACCTTTCCTTTGCTGGCACCATCACGTTCAAGACCAATGATCCACTGCGAGCCGCATTGGCCGTGGCGCCTCTGGATCGGCTACTCGTGGAGACCGACGCACCCTACCTCACCCCGATGCCGCTGCGAGGGAAGCCGAACGCGTCTTATCTGATTCCGCACACGGCCCGCTTCCTTGCCACCGCCCTTGGGATCGAGTTGGACCGTATCTGCCAGGCGCTCAACGACAATGCCGATGCCGCCTTCGGTGGGAGCTGGTAACGGATGCAGTTCGCGGAGGTGCTGCGCCGGCGCCGCATGATCCGCTCGTACGACGCAGCTCGACCTGTGCCGGCCGACGCGCTCGATGCCATCCTCGAAGCGGCGCGGCGCGCCCCGTCCGCCGGGTTCACGCAGGGCGTCTCACTGTTGGTGCTGAGTACGGCCGCTGAGCGCGAGGCCTTCTGGCGGATCACCGCTGATGCCGACAGCAGCTGGCTCCGGGGCATGCGTCTAGCACCCGTCCTGATCACTGTGTGGACAAGCGAGGAGGCCTACCTTGATCGCTATGCCGAGACTGACAAAGGCTGGACCGACCGCGATCCGGCGCGATGGTCGGCACCGTACTGGTTCGTCGACGCGGGCATGGCGACCATGGCTGCGCTGCTTTCGGCCGTCGACCACGATCTCGGCGCCTGCTTCTTTGGCATCCCGGCTGATCGGATCGCAGCCGTACGTGAAGCCTTCCGCGTGCCAACAAGTCAGCTGAGCGTCGGCGTGATCAGCCTCGGGTACCCGACTCCGGCACCCGCGATGGGATCACCGACTCGCCGGCCACGGAAAGTCCCAGCAGAGGTGATTCACCGAGGCACTTGGTAGACCAGCGGCCGATTGGACCTCAAATTTCGACGGAATGGGGGTGGCTCCGTTATAATTTCGTGACACATTCGGGCTGACACCCGGCCTGCAAACACACCAGGTCTAGATCACCAACCGGACCATCTCGGGGGAATGCTGTGCGGAAGATCATCCCTGTAGTTGCCGCTGGAGCGACCACGCTCGCCTTGGCTGGAACAACCTTCGGCTACGCGAACCTCAGCAAATCCGTGACTCTCTCAGTTGACGGGCAGACCAGTCAGGTGCGCACCAGCGCCGACACCGTGGGCGCCCTGCTGAAGAGTGAGGACATCAACGTGAGCAACCACGACGTGGTGGCTCCCAACCTGGAGGCGAAGGTCGAAGACGGCACTCGGGTCGCGATCAAGTTCGGACGTAAAGTCACCTTCACTATTGATGGTGCCGAGCAGACCATATGGACCACCGCAACAACCGTCGATGAGGCGCTGACTGCTCTCACTGTCGACCTCGCCGGCGCAGAGCTGTCAACAAGCCGCAGCTCGGGCATTGGCCGCGAAGGCCTGGCCATCATCATTGCCACCGAAAAGACGGTCGTCCTCGTTGATGCCGGCAAGAAGCGCACCGTCACTACCACTGGTCAGACACTGGACGATGCCTTGGCCGCAGCCAAGATCACCGTCGACCATGACGACAAGTTGAGCGCCAGCCCGAATGCCCGTCTCGTCGACGGGGCAAAGTTCACCTTCACCCGCGTCGACATCAAGTCCAAGACCAAGAAGGTCAAGGTGGACTACGACACCACCCGCAAGAAGACGAGCAGGTTGAACAAGGGTGTCACCAAGATCGACACGCGCGGTGTCAGGGGCGTCCGTGCAGTGACGTACAAGTTGGTCCGGCACAACGGTGAGCTCGTCCGCCGCACCAAGATCAAATCTAAGTTGATCAAGAAGCCGGTAACTGAGGTCATCCTGGTCGGCACTAAGACGGCCAGGAAGAGTTCTGGCTCGAGCTCCTCGAGCACACCGTCGGGCAGTGTCTGGGACAAGCTTGCACAATGCGAATCCGGCGGCAACTGGTCGATCAACACCGGCAATGGCTACTACGGCGGTCTTCAGTTCAGCCTCAGCACCTGGCGCGCGTATGGGGGTAAGGGCTACCCGCACCAGGCGAGCCGCGATGAGCAGATTCGGATAGCCAAGAAGCTCCAGGCCGCCGCCGGCTGGGGTTCATGGCCGGCGTGCTCATCGAAGCTGGGTTTGCGTTAGCGCGGTGCTGAGCGGGCTGCTCGATCCCAGCGCCGTACGCGAGCTGGCGAGCCAGTTGGGGCTGCGGCCGAGCAAGCAGCGCGGGCAGAACTTCGTCACCGACCCCAACACCATACGAAAGGTCGTCGCTGCGGCACAGGTGACTGCGGACGACACCGTCCTTGAGGTGGGGCCGGGACTGGGGTCACTGACCCTTGGCCTGCTGCAAGTTGCCCGCCGCGTGGTCGCCATCGAGATCGACGACCTGCTGGCGGCACAGCTGCCTGACACGGTCGCATCTCGGCTGCCGGAACGGGCGGCTGCGCTGACGGTGATCAACGCCGACGCACTGCAGGTCGACGCTCTGCCGGAACTGCCGACGGCTGTGGTGGCCAACCTCCCGTACAACGTCGCGGTGCCGGTGCTGTTGCACCTGCTGGCAACGTTCCACAGTTGGACCCACGGTCTGGTCATGGTGCAGGCCGAAGTGGCCGACCGGCTGGCAGCCGGTCCAGGATCGAAGACCTACGGTGTGCCGTCGGTCAAGCTCGCCTGGTACGCCGCAGCTACGAAGGCTGGGACAGTGTCGCCGACAGTCTTTTGGCCGGCACCAAACGTCGAATCTGGCTTGGTAGCTATCAACCGTCGCCCGCAGCCAGCGACCACGGCGACCCGTGAGCAGGTGTTCGCAGTCATCGATGCGGCATTCGGGCAGCGGCGCAAAATGCTGCGCTCGGCCCTGGCCGGGCTGGCGGGATCCTCGGCTGCCGCCAGCGCCGCCGTAATCGCGGCCGGGCTGGACCCCAGAGCCCGCGGTGAGACATTGGATGTGACCGACTTCACTCGGATCACGGAGCAGATCTTCCAGGCGTAGCTAACCTCGCATTCATGGCCCCATCTCCGTCGCCGATTGCTGCCGGCGTACGCGTACGAGTGCCGGCCAAGATCAACCTCGCCCTCAAGGTGGGCGCTCCTCGTGCTGATGGATACCATCCGCTGGCCACGGTGTACCAGGCGGTTTCCGTCTACGACGAGGTGCACGCCGCGTGGGCCGATCCGGATGAGTTCGAGGTAGTCGTCAGCGGCGAAGGTGCCGATCAGGTACCGCTCGATGACTCCAACCTCGCGGTGCGCGCCGCCAAGCTGCTGGCTCGCAGGCACGGACCGTACGACTCCCTCGGTGCCAGGTTGTCGATCAAGAAATCAATTCCGGTGGCCGGCGGGCTGGCTGGCGGCTCCGCAAATGGTGCAGCCGCACTGTTGGCGTGCGCCGTCTTATGGGACCTCGACGTCACCCCCGACGCGCTGCAGGCGCTGGCGGCTGAACTTGGCAGCGATGTGCCCTTCGCATTGCTGGGGGGCACGGCGGTGGGAAGTGGCCGGGGCGAGGACGTGGCGCCGGCGCTGGCCCGGGGCACCTACCACTGGGTGCTGGCCTTCGGCTACCACGGCCTGTCGACCGCCACGGTCTATCGACGATATGACGAGCTGAGGCCGCGCGCAGCTCCACCGCAGGTGCCTGCCGATCTCATGAATGCGTTACGCAATGGGGATCCCCGACTCCTTGGCCGGGCACTGACCAATGATCTGGAGCCTGCTGCGCTGGACCTGCAGCCGCGATTGCGTACGGTGCTGCAAGCCGGCCTCGAGTACGGCGCTCTGGGCGCTTTGGTGTCCGGATCAGGTCCTACCTGTGCCTTCCTGGTGGACGGCGAATCAGCGGCGGTCGACCTCTCCGTATCCCTCAGTGCAGAGGGAGTGTGTCGCGCGGTCAGGCGCGCCACAGGTCCGGTCGTGGGCGCCCGGGTCATCAACTGAACCGCCACTGGGACAGTTAGCGGTCGACGCCGTGCCGGGCGAGCAGCAGTCGCAGGATGTGAGTGAGTTGATCATGCTCGGCAGCGTCCAACCCGGCTAGGATCCCGCGTTCGGCGTCCAGCAGCTCCGCTAATGCCGCGTCGACTGCGTCCTTGCCGGCCTCGGTCAGCTGAACCAGAACACCACGCCGGTCTTCAGGGTGATCCTGTCGGGCGACCAAACCGCGCGCGGCGAGCCGGTCAACCCGATTGGTCATTGTTCCCGAGGTGACCAAGGTTTCCCGTAAGAGCCGGCCGGGCGAGAGCCGGTAGGGCGGACCAGAGCGTCGCAGGGCGGCCAGCACGTCGAACTCCCAAGACTCCAGATCATGGGCGGTGAACGCGTTCGCTCGGACGCGGTCCAGGTGGCGGGCCAGCCGGCTGATACGGGAAAGCACCTCCATAGGCGCAACGTCCAGGTCGGGACGTTCGCGACGCCAGGCCTCGACGATGGTGTCGACCTCGTCCCGGGTTCGGGTTGGCTGGCCGGTCACACCCGGAGTCTAGATGGCTGCGAGCGACGACGGCGGCGGCGGATTCATAGCGCGATGCGCGAGCAGCCCGGAATATGTGAAGAGTCTTGACGTCGAAATTAGTGAGGCGCACCGGGGCTGGTGGCGAGCCCAACCTCCTCGCGCGGCATGGTGAATGCCAGTCCAATGATGCCGGCACAGAGCAACGCCGGCACGGCCATCGCGTGCTGAATCCCCAGCTGGTTCACCAGGAAACCGACCACGGCCGGGCCGATCAAGAACGCGGCGTAGCCGAAGGTCACCACAACTGCGAGCACCCGGCCGCCGCCGATGTGCCCTGCTACGGCGTAGACCTGGGGTGCAATCATCCCGACGCCGAAGCCAACCAAGGCCCAACCGGCCACCAGTAGCGGCAGGCCGCTCACCAGCGTGACCGTCAAGTAGCCGAGGGCGGCGCAGAGTCCGCCGAAGCGTACGACTGCTCGCCTCCCAAACCGGACAACCAATCTGTCGCCCAGCAGCCGGATCACGACCATGAAGGCGCTCACGGCGATCAGGCCAAGTGCGCCGGTAGTCGGATCGACCCCGGCAACATCGGTGACATGGAGAGACGACCAGTCCGTGGCCGTGCCCTCGGAGAGACCGAACGCCAGGGCCATGACACCCAAAATCCAGGCGACCGCAGGAATCGGAGTCCGTACGCCGTCGACCGTGTGATGCACCACCGCCGCCTCAGGCGTGATCTTGAGCAGGATGCCGAAGGCGACGAGTGACAGCGCCGCGATTGAGATAGCCAGCGGTGTGACGATCTCACCACCCTTCAGCCCAAGCACGGCGGCGAGCAGCAGGATTGCTCCGGCACCGATGAATGTGCCGATTGACCAGAAGGCGTGGAAGAAGCTCATGATCGGCCGCTGTCGTGCTGCCTCGACTTGGACACCGATCGCGTTCATCGCAACGTCCATGGCCCCATTGCCAAGCCCAATCAGCACGGCGCCGACAATCGCAATCGGGTACGTCGGAGCGAGTCCGATCGTGATCATCCCAACGATGAGGAGGGGCAGAGCCGCCAAACTAACCTCACGAGCACCGATCGCGTCCGCTGCTCGGCCACCGATTTGCATCGAAAGGATGGCCGCCACACCGGCACAGAAGAGCATGATCGCAATCTGGGTGGCATCCAAGCCGAGCTTGTCCCGGAGTGAGGGGAGCGAGCCGCCGAAACCGCCTATCACGACGCCATTGACGACGAAGAGCAACGTCACAGCAATAGCAGCGAGCCGGGTTGAGAGCTGGTTGACAACAGGTGCGGAGGGGGTCATGCGCCGTTTTCTGTATCGATTTAGAAGAGGAGACACTACTGTACGCAACGATGCCTGTAAATGGCAAAAGAGGACAGCCATGCAGACGCGTAAGCCGGGATGCAGCCTTGACAAGGCGATGCGTACGCTTGGCTCTGGCCGATCTCAGGGTTGGTCAGGTGTGGGGTGAAGCGACCTCGATTCGAAGCGAGCAGCCCGCAAGCGTGCTCCGGATGCGAGGATGGGCCGGGCCCCACATTCCCCGGTTGGTCTGTCGGCAGGGCCCGCCTGACTTTGAATCAGGACTAGCGACGTAGGTTCGACTCCTACCCGGGGAGCGGAGCGTCACCTCAGCTAGTAAGGAGCCAGCTGTTGTCTGTCCACTCCGACCAAGCTCCGAGCCCGGTCGCTGCTGTTGTCATCCTGGCAGCGGGCGAGGGGAAGCGGATGAAATCCTCGCGTTCCAAGTTGCTGCATGAGATCGCCGGACATTCGATGCTCAGTTACGCGGTGACGGCCGCGACGACGATGCAGCCCCAGCACATCATCGTGGTGATCGGCCACCTCCGCGATCAGGTGGCAGCCCACCTCGACGAGATCGCTCCCCATGTGCTGACCGCGGTCCAGGAGCAACAGCTCGGGACCGGTCATGCGGTGCAGGTCGCGCTCGACAAGCTTGCCGATCTCACAGGCGACGTGATCGTCACGATGGGCGACGTGCCGATGCTCACCGGCGAGACGCTTGCGGCGTTGCTCCTCCAGCATCGGGCCAGCCAGGCTGCGGCGACCGTGCTGACTGCGCAGGTTCCCGACCCAACCGGATACGGGCGGATTCTGCGCGGCGCGGACGGCATGGTCACCGGCATTGTCGAGCACCGGGACGCCGACGACATGGAGCGGGAGATCACCGAGATCAACTCCGGAATCTACGCTTTCGATGCGGCCACACTGCGGTCCGCACTGACCGAGCTGGCGCCGTCAAATGATCAGGGGGAGCTCTACCTCACTGATGTGCTAGCCGTGCTACGGCAGGCTGGCAAGCCGGTGGCTGCTTATGTGATCGACGACCTCTGGCAGACCGAGGGTGTCAACGATCGGATTCAACTTTCCCGGATGAATGCGGAGCTCAACCGGCGGATTTTGCAGCGCTGGATGCGCGAGGGCGTAACAGTGGTGGATCCAGCATCGACCTGGGTGCACGCCTCCGTTGATCTAGCCCCGGATGTGATCTTGCTACCCGGGACGTCGTTGGAGGGAGCCACGTCGGTGGCAGCCGGCGCGCGGATCGGTCCCGATACCACATTGATCGACGTGGAAGTGGGGGAGCAGGCGGTGGTGACGCGCACCCAGGCCTCCCTTAGCGTGATAGGCCCTGGGGCCAACGTCGGTCCGTACGCACATCTTCGCCCAGGCACAACTCTCGGGTCCGGCGGAAAGATCGGCACCTTTGTCGAGACTAAGAACGCCCGCATGGGAGCCGGCGCCAAGGCCCCCCATCTCAGCTATCTCGGTGATGCTGTGGTCGGCGAGGGCGCGAACATTGGCGCGGGCGTGATCTTCGCCAACTACGACGGTCTGACCAAATCGACAAGCACGGTCGGGGCACACTCCTTTGTCGGCAGCAACTCGGTACTCGCCGCGCCGGTTGAGGTGGCCGACGGCGCATACATTGCAGCCGGTTCGACGATCACCGGCGACGTCGGACCGGGTGATCTTGCGGTAAGCCGTAGCCGACAACGCAACGTGCCGGGCTGGGTGGCGCGGAAGCGGCCAGGTACCAAGACCGCGCGTGCCGCCGAGGCGGCGCAGGAGCAGGGGGAGCCGTCGTGAGCAGTCTCAAGCGCCCCAACGACAAGCAGCTGATGCTGTTTACTGGGCGGGCGCATCCTGACCTGGCCCATGAGGTGGCCGAGCTGTTGAAGGTCGAGATCGTCCCCACCCGGGCGATCAGTTATGCCAATTCCGAGATCTATGTGCGCTTTGAGGAGTCGGTACGCGGCTGCGATGCCTTCGTGATCCAAAGTCACTGCGCACCGGTCAACGAATGGACCATGGAGCAGTTGATCATGGTCGATGCGCTGAAGCGAGCATCGGCCAAGCGGATCACCGTTGTCGCGCCGTTCTATCCCTATGCGCGGCAGGACAAGAAGCATCGTGGTCGCGAACCGATCTCCGCTCGCCTTATCGCGGATCTGTTTCGCACCGCAGGCGCCCACCGGATCATGTCAGTGGATCTGCACGCCGCACAGATTCAGGGTTTTTTCGACGGGCCGGTTGATCATCTGTGGGCGCTGCCGGTGCTTTCTGATTACCTTCTGACCAAATACGACACCTCTGAAATGACGGTTGTCTCACCTGATGCCGGCCGAGTGCGCGTCGCCGACATGTGGACCGACAGGCTGAACTGTGCCCTCGCGATCATTCATAAGCGACGCGACCCGAATGTTGTCAACACCGTTGCCATTCATGAGGTCGTTGGCGAGGTGGAAGGGCGCGTTTGCCTGGTGGTCGACGACATGATCGACACGGCGGGCACCATCTGCCAGGCGGCGGAGGCGTTGAAGGCGCGGGGTGCCAAGGCGGTGATTGCCGCGGCCACTCATCCGGTGCTGTCGGGACCTGCCATTGACCGGCTGAAGGCTACTGAGTTCGAAGAGGTCATTGTCACTGACACCTTGCCGATCCCTGAGGAGCGTCGCTTCGACTCACTCACCGTGCTGTCGATCGCACCCTTGATCGCACGAGCCATCCGGGAGGTTTTTGAGGAAGGCTCCGTCACCAGCCTCTTCAATGGTCAGGCGTAATTGAATAGGCTTGTCTGCTCGCGCAATGTTTGATTGCCCGCTCCGCTCGCGAGGATCGCGCTCTATAGCCGCTGCCTTCCTCTCTTGCTCGCAGACGAAGAGCGTGTCTGCTCGTTCGTTCGTCCAGGACAGCGGCGCGCGATCCTGCGCGCTTTGGATCCGCCTACTTCGTCGTCGCTCGCAGAGGAAAGGCGCCTCTGCTCCCTCCTCCTCAGCACGGCGGGCGCGCGATTTCCGACGCTCGCAGACTCACGACCACCCCTGGTTTCAAGGCAAGTTGGCGACTATTGGCCCTTCTCGGCTAAGGTTGAGCGGTTGCCTCGGCGAGGG
>DATEWO010000314.1:0-16220 GCA_035257925.1 Propionibacteriaceae bacterium
TTCGGGTCGCCAGTCATCGATCCACCGGCCGCCGCTCAGGCGACTCCATGGAGCTCTGGTCGTTGTGGGAGTGGTGATGTTGATATCGCTCATGATCATTCCTGCCTTGTCGGTTCAGGGCACGTAGACGACGATCTGGCCATCGTCGATGTCGACCGGATACGTCCGCAGCGGCGCGGCGCCAGTGGTCGAACATCCGGTGTCAAGCTCGAAAGCGTTCAGATGGAGCGGGCAGAGTACGACCGTGTTGTCAATCTGCCCGTCCGCGATTGGTCCGCCGTTGTGCGAGCAAACCGCGGACAGGGCGCGCAAGCTGCCGTCGCGCTTGCGGAACACCGCCACCTGATGATCACCAACGCCGAAGGCTCGACCTTCGCCGTAAGGGATCTGGTCGACCGGGCCGCATGAGTATGCGATACCGGGTGCGAGACCTACGCCGCTCACCAGGCACCGCCAAGCAGCTGTTCCGCCCGATCCGCCGACACCTTCGGCAGCACCTCCAGCGGAAGCGACGTCCGGAACTGGCCGGGCGTCACTGGGTCGGGACCCTGGTGACTCCACGGATCGAGATGGCTATCAACGTGGTCCTCGACTGCGGCGTCGAGCTGTTCGGCGATCCCCTCACTGTCCTCGACCACGACGGCCCTAATGCGGTCAAGTCCAACCCGCGGCACGAAGGCGTAGGTGCGCTCCAGCCATTTCGCGTTCTCGCGGTAGTACTGGATGAACCTGGCGGTCAGCTTTTTGGCAATCTCCGGGTCGTCTACCGTGGCGAGGAGGTCGCCTTTACGGACATGCGCGCCCGCCGCGCCGCCGATGTAGATCTCCCAGCGGCCGCCTTCAATGGCAACAATCCCGACATCCTTCACGTAGGACTCCGCGCAGTTGCGCGGACAACCCGAGACCGAAAGCTTGATCTTCGCCGGGGACTCCATGCCCTGCAGCCGAGTTTCGAGCTCGACGCCCAGCCTGGTGGAATCGCCGAGTCCGAAGCGGCAGAACTCTTGGCCGACACAGGTTTTGACGGTCCGCATGGATTTGCCGTATGCGAAGCCAGATGGCATCCCGAGATCGGCCCAGACCTTCGGTAGGTCCTCCTTTTTGATCCCGAGCAGGTCGATGCGCTGTCCGCCGGTGAGCTTCACCATCGGCACGGAGTACTTCTCGGCGACATCGGCAATCCGACGCAGCTGCTCGGGAGTGGTCACGCCGCCGCGCATCTGCGGGACCACCGAGAAGGTGCCGTCCTTCTGGATGTTGGCGTGCACCCGGTCGTTGATGAACCGTGCCTCGCGATCGTCGGGCGCGTCGGCGCCCCAAATCAGTTTGAGCAGTGAGGCCAGCCCCATCTTGGACTTGGCGTCCTCCTCACCGTTAGGCGCTAGTGCTGCGAAGATTTCTGCGACCGAGCGGAGGTTCTGGGTGCGAATGGCTTGCACCAGGGACGGCTTGTCCATCGGGACGCCCGGCACGTAATGGTGGGCGGAGGGATCCTCCTCGACGGCACCCCCGGTGGCGTACTGGACGAGTTGAGCGACCAGCGGCTTGCACGAACCGCAGCCCTTGCCGGCGCGCGTCTTGTCCATGACACCAGAGACCGTCTTGCAACCGCCTTTGACGGTCTCCACGATGGTGGACTTGGATACGCCGTTGCAATTACATATCTGGGCGTCATCGGCGAGCTCGGCCACTCCCACTTCCGCTGGAGGTCCGCCGAGGTCAAACAGCAACTCCACCCGGTCTTCTGGCAGCGGCAGCCCACGATCGAAGGCCTGCTGCAGGAATGCCAGCTTCTTGCTGTCGCCGAGCAGGGTCGCGCCAACGATCTTGTCGTCGCGGATGACGACCGACTTGAAGACCCCCCGCTTGGGCTCAGAGAAGATGATGTGTTCGTCGGTGTCCCGCTCCGGCTCGGTCAACCCCATCGCGGCTACCTCGACACCGGCGACCTTGAGCTTCGTGGCGGTGCGGGAACCGACGTAGGCCGCCCCCGGGTTACTGCCGGTGATCACATCAGCGAGCACCACGGCCTGCTCCCACAGCGGAGCGACCAGGCCATAGACCTCGCCGCGGTGCTGCACGCATTCCCCTACCGCGAACACGTGATCGTCGTCCACGGTGCGCATCTGGTCGTCGACCACGATCGCCCGCTCGACAGTGAATCCGCTCGTAGTCGCAACGTCGGTATTCGGTCTGATGCCGGCTGCGACGACGACAAGGTCGCAAGCGATCTCGGTCTCGTCCCTCAGCCGCACGCCATGGACCTTGTCTGTACCTCGCAGGGTGGTCACGCGGTTGTTGGTGAAAATGCCGACTCCGAGCACAGCCATGCTTCGGCGCAGCACTTCCCCGCCTTCACGTCCCAGCTGCGCGTTCATCAACCAGCGACCGGAGTGGATGACGTCGACATCGATGCCGTGGCTCTGCAGGCCGCGCGCCGCCTCAAGCCCGAGCAGCCCTCCGCCGATCACGACCGCTCGACGATGATCATCACGGGTGGCGTAGTCGATCATGCCCCGGGTGTCGTCGATGGTCCGGAACGGGAAGACGCCAGGCAGCAGCGAGCCGTCCACGGTGTAGAGGCCATCCATCGGCGGCATGAAGGACCGACTGCCGGTGGCGATGATCAACTCGTCGTACGGAGTGAGCTGCCCGTCGTCAGAGAGCACCACTTTGGCAAAGCGATCGATGCGCTGAACCCGAACGCCGACGTGCAAGGTGATGCCGTTCTCGCCATACCACTCCAGCGAGTTCAGGAAGATGTCGTTGTGCGACTCCTCGCCGGCGAGCACGTGGCTGAGCATGATCCGGTTGTAGTTCCCGTACGGCTCGTCGCCGAACATCGTGATGGAGTACCTCTCCGCCCCGCCGCGAGCCAGTATCTCCTCGACGACACGGGCTCCTGCCATGCCATTGCCGATGACAACAAGTCGACGCCTGTCGTCGTAGCCCGACCTCGCCTCACCTGGGCGTTCGATGAGTGCCGTCATCAGTGCTCGACCAGTCCAAGATCGGCAACGAGATGACCGTTCAGGCCGAGCGGCGCGAGCAGCTGCAGCTCCATGACCGCGCCGCCTTCGATGTCCTCCACGACCCGGAGTGGCACGTGAACGTCGCTTCTGGCTCCGATGGGGAAATACCGCATCGGCACGCCGTCGCGCATCAGGACGACCGTAACCAGCTCATCGGTGGTGTTGCCGCCGCGGAAGTAGAGCGCCTGGCTGATCACCCCATCTGGTACGAGGTAGCTGAGATCGGCACTGATCGGGACCGGCTTGTCGAGCCCGGCACCCTCGAAGGGGTAGATGCCTTGCAGGAAACGGTTCTGAGTGATCATGGGCAGGTCCTTCCTTCTGGACGGATGGAGCAGCTGATTGAGCGTGGGTCGGGTATGAGCCGAATGCTCGGTCTGGGACGGCGGCGTCGCGAGTAGCTGGTTGTCGTCCGGTGATCCGATGCGCCGCACTGCGACGGCGCACACCTTGAAAGCCGGCATCCGGGAGTAGGGATCGAGGGTGGGGTTGGTTAGCGCGTTGGCAGCCGAGGCGCCGCCCCAATGAAAGGGCACGAACACCACATCGGGGCGAATGTCGGCGGTGATGGTGGCACGGAAATTCGCCACGCCGCGGCGGGTACTGAGCTGGACGATGTCGGCGCTGCCGATGCTCAGACGGCGCGCGAGATCGGGGTGCAGCTGCGCCTCGGGCTGCACCTGGGCCTGGGACGGGCTCGGCACACGGCGGGTCTGGGTGCCGCTCTGGTACTGGGCCATCAGCCGGCCGGTGGTCAAAACATAGGGATAGCTAGGGCTGGGACGCTCATCGGGCTCGTGGTACTCAACCCCGATGAAGCTGGCGCGGCCGTCCGGGGTCGGAAAGCCGTCTGTGAAGAGCCTTGGCGTGCCTGGATGATCTTCGGACGGGCAGGGCCAGAAGACACCTTGTTCCGCATCGATCCGCTCATAGCTGATGCCGGCGTAGTCGGCCAGGCCGCCGGCGCTGGCGCGTCGCAGCTCGGCAAACACCTCGCGCGGATCTGCGGAGAAAAAGCGGCCGCGACCGAGCCGATCCGCCAGTTCCTTGATCAGCCACAGGTCGTCACGGACCTGCGCTGGTGGCGGCAGGGCCCGGCGTCGCAAGATCACCCGACCTTCCAGGTTGGTCATCGTGCCTTCTTCCTCTGCCCACTGGGCAGTCGGCAGCACGATGTCGGCAACCGCGGCGGTTTCGGACAGGAAGATGTCGGAAACCACCAGCAGGTCCAGAGCACGTAGTCGGTCGATGACCCGATTCACATCCGGGGCCGACACAGCGATGTTGGAAGCCAACACCAGCAGCCCGCGTACCCCGCTCGCCGCGCCCATCCGGTCAAGCATCTCGAACGCGGACAGCCCAGGCTTGGGGAGATCGGATGGGTCCACACCCCACACGCCTGCGACGTAAGCGCGGTCGGCTGGGTCAGCCAGCTTGCGATATCCGGGCAGCTGGTCGGCTTTCTGGCCATGCTCCCGGCCGCCCTGGCCGTTGCCTTGACCGGTGATCGTTCCGTACCCAGACCCCGGCTTGCCGGGCAGGCCGAGTGCCAATGCCAGGTTGATGAAGGCCTGCGCCGTCTCAGTGCCCGTGCTGTGCTGTTCGGCGCCTCGAGCGGTCAAGATCATCGCCGTACCGGCGGTGGCAAGGGCTTCAACGGTCTCGTAGAGTTCGGCGACCGGGACTCCAGTGATCCGCTCCACGCGGTCGGGCCAGTAAGCGGCCACACTGGCCCGCACAGCGGGGAAACCCTTGGTGCGAGAGGCGATGTAGCTCCGGTCAATCAGGTTCTGCTTGATCGCGAGATGGAGCAGACCGTTGGCCAGTGCCAGGTCGGTCCCCGGCCATGGTGCGAGATGTCGGCTGGACCCCTGAGCTGTCGCAGTCCGGCGCGGGTCGATGACGATGTGGGTGGCACCGGCGGCCCTGCCGGCGTCAAAGAACTGCATCGCCGGCGGCATCGTTGCTGCCGGATTTGACCCGACGAGCAAGATCGTCTCGGCTTCGGCGATATCGGCCAGCGGGAAGGGCAGGCCGCGGTCGATACCGAAGGCACGGTTGGCGGCGGCCGCCGCGGATGACATGCAGAAGCGCCCGTTGTAGTCGATCATCGATGTCCGCAGCGCAACGCGGGCGAACTTGCCGAAGGCGTACGTCTTTTCGTTCGTGAGGCCGCCACCGCCGAAGCATCCGATCGCATCAGGGCCGTGGGTTGCCTGCAACTCAGTGATCTTGGAGACGATGACCGTCAGCGCCTCATCCCAGGAGGCGGCGCGAAACTCGCTGGTCCGGTCGCCAGGCACACTGCGCACCAGAGGTGTCAACAGCCGTTGCGGGTGGTCAAGAAGTGTGGTTGCTGTCCAGCCCTTGGAGCACAGCCCGCCCCTGTTGGTCGGAAAGTCCTGCTGTGGTTGCAGCCTTGCAGGCCGGTCCCCGGGCTGAGGTTGAGCAAGGGGGGACGACCCCCCTTGAACCCCCGACCCGCTTCGCGGGTAGTCAGCGAAATCCCGCACTGCAGCGAGCAGTACGGGCAATGGGTGAGAGTGGCGGTAGCGCTCACCTTCTCTATCGTGGGCAGGCGCTGTTACGAGTACTGACGGGGAGCGTTACGGGCGGTTCACTGATCGCTCACATGCGATTGTGCAGTGTGTGAGATTGGGTGATCCTCTGCCTAGCGTTTCGAACCGGTTACGGCGATCTCACTGCGGTGTATGAATCGAGTGCCCCGGTGATGACCCAGAGTTACCTGCGAGAAACCGTCAGGTAATGGGCCATACATAGGGTCATCTTGAAGCTTGCTCATTTCCAGAAACTTCGGCGGATCGGTGAGCTCCATGCAGATTGATCTTGATCCCGAAGGCCGCAAGGTGGTGATCTTCGGCGATGTGACCGGCGCACGGCAGGCGCTGCGCCGCTTCATCAGCAGCGGCGCCACAGTCACTCTGGCGACGCCTGGTGCGCTGCCCGCGATCACGGATCGGATCGGCACCGTAGGTTATGCCGCCCAGCCAGATGCCCACGACACCCCTGGTCTGTTGCGCCTTGTCGGACCGGCATGGCTCATCGTTGATGTGGAACTGCCTGAGCCACTGCGGCGCAGGGTCAACGAATTGGCCGCAGACCTGCAGGTATTGATGATCAACGAGCAGCCTGCTCCCAGCACCGGCCAGGTAGTCCTGATTGGCGGAGGGCCGGGACGCACCGGGCTACTGACACTTGAGGCATGTGAGGCGTTGCGGCAAGCAGATGTGATTCTTTACGACCGGCTTGCCCCAACTGATCGTTTGGCCAAACTCGCCCCTGGCGTCGAGCTGATCGACGTCGGCAAGTCTCCGTATCACCATCCCATCCCGCAGCGCTCCATCGAGCAATTGATGATCGCCCGCGCGAGAAACGGCGAATCGGTGGTTCGCCTCAAAGGCGGCGACCCATTCGTCTTCGGCCGCGGAGGTGAGGAAATGCAGGCCTGCATCGCCGCCGGAATACCCCTGCAGGTCATCCCCGGAGTGTCCAGTTCCGTTGCGGTGCCGGCGGCTGGCAGCATTCCGCTTACTCATCGCGGGGTGAGCAAGTCGTTTACCGTCATCTCCGGGCACACCCCACCAGAGTCTCGGGAGCTGGAGGGACTGGTTCGGCTCGGCGGCACGATCGTGATCTTGATGGGAATCAGCAACCTGACCCAGATCGTCGCGGGCCTATGTCGTGTCGGCCTGAACGCCGCGACGCCCGCGGCAGCGATCGAACGCGGCTTCTCCGATGCCCAGCGCAGCGTGATGAGCACGGTCGGCGAGCTACCCGCCGAAGTTCGTCGGCTGGACATCTGTCCACCGGCCGTGGTGGTGATCGGCGATGTGGTAGCCGTCTCGCCGCAGTTCGCACATTCCGCAGAGGTGATCGACGCCTTCGGCCACCGATCGCGGCCGCCTCAGGCGCGTGCTTCCTAATCATGAACAACTCGTGATCATGGAGCGACCAGCCGGAATACCAGTCGATGTGCTCCGCGGATTTCGGATCGGCGTTACGTCCGACCGTCGATCGGCGGACCTGATCACAGCCCTGGAACGTCGGGGCGCGCAGGTGCTGCACGCCCCGGCACTGATGATTGCACCCAACGATCATGACGATTGGTTGATCACTGAGACCCGCAGGTTGATCGCCGCTCAACCCGAGGTAGTGCTGGTGACGACGGGATACGGGATGCGGCGCTGGTTCGAGGTTGCTGACGCCGCGGGTCTCGGCGCGGAACTCACGGCCGCCCTGGAGGCGGCGCGGATTTTCGCGCGAGGCCCGAAGGCCCACGGCGCGGTACGTGCTGCTGGATTGCTGGACGCCCAGACCAGCGATCTGGACACCACAGCATCCCTAGTCGACGCCGTCATCGCGGCTGGGTTGTCGGGGCGCCGGGTGGCGGTCCAGCTGCACGGGTACACCGACGAGGTGGCACTGACGCGGCTGGCCGAGATCAGTCACTGCGTCATGACGGTGACGCCGTACCGCTGGGTGCAGCCCAAACTTCCCGACCGCTTGACCCGACTGATCAAAGCAGCATGCCAGCGACAGCTCGAGGCCTTGACCTTCACCAGCGCGCCAGCAGCCGCAGCCACCCTGGAGGCGGCGGAGGCGTTGGACCTACGACTGGAGTTCATCCGAGCACTTTCGGACTACGTGGCGACTGCCGCTGTCGGACCGGTGACGGCAGAGCCGCTGCGTGAAGCAGGCATCGACCCGGTCGTACCCGACCGGCACAGGCTCGGGGCGTTGGTGCGTCTAGTGACGGAGGAGCTGACCCAGCGCCACATCCAGCGGTTTCGCAGCAACGGGGTGATCATCGAGCTGCGTGGCCGCCAGGTTTCGGTCAATGATCGCCGGATCTCCCTTGGGCCGAATTCGCTAGCACTGCTGGTCGCCTTGGCCTCCAGCAACTCAGTGCTCTCGCGACAAGAGCTGATCGCGTGCCTTCCGGACAATCCTGATGAGCACGCGCTGCACATGGCGATGAGTCGGCTGCGTCGGGCGCTCGAGGTGCCCGGACTGATCACCACGATCATGAAGCGCGGCTACCGCTTCAATGCCGAGCGGATCGACTGACCAATTCAGGCCAAATCCCCCGATTTCGAGCATTCAGACCATCATCTGGCGAGCTGTGGCTGGGATCGGCCGCGGCAGCTTGGTGGTGCCGGACAGGTATTCGTCCACACCGGCAGCGCAGGCGCGCCCTTCGGCGATCGCCCAGACAATCAGCGACTGACCACGGCCAGCATCGCCGCAGACGAAAACACCATCCACATCGGTGGCGTAGTCCCTGTTTCGCGCCACGTTGCCGCGCTCGTCAAGGGCAACGCCCAGCTGGGAGATGACGGTGTCGGTCTCAGGGCCAACAAAACCCATCGCAAGCAGCACCAGCTCTGCCGGAATCTCCCGCTCGGTCCCCTCGACGGGAACGATCTTTCCCGCCTCGAACCTCACCTCAGACATCCGCAACGAGGCCACATTGTCGTTGTAGTCACCGATGAACTCTGACGTCGACACCGAATAGACCCGCTCCCCCGCCTCTTCGTGCGCCGAAGAGACCCGATAGATCATCGGGTACGTCGGCCAGGGCTGATGCGGTGGCCGCTCTTCCGGCGGGGTCGGCATGATCTCCAACTGCACGATCGACTTCGCCTGCTGCCGGATCGCAGTACCGAGGCAGTCTGCGCCCGTGTCACCGCCGCCGATGATCACTACGTGCTTGCCCCTGGCGGTGATTTGGTCCTCTACGTGGCGGCCCAACGCGGCCCGGTTGGCTTGCGGCAGGTACTCCATCGCCTGATGGATGCCACCGAGATCTCGGCCCGGCACCGGTAGTTCACGGCCGATTGTGGAGCCGACTGACAGCACGATTGCGTCGTAACGCTCCTTGAGCTCACTCCCGGTGATCTTGACACCAACCTCGACCCCGCAACGGAAGTTGGTGCCCTCGTCGTGCATTTGGCGGATGCGCCGATCCAGCACCGACTTCTCCATCTTGAATTCGGGGATGCCGTAGCGCAGCAGGCCCCCAGGCGCGTCGGACCGTTCGTAGACCACGACCGTGTGCCCAGCGCGAGTGAGCTGCTGAGCGGCTGCCAGTCCGGCCGGCCCTGAGCCAACAACCGCCACTCTCTTGCCGGTGAGCCATTCCGGTGGCTGCGGTGTCACGCGGCGCTCATCCCACCCCCTGTCGATGATCGCGACCTCGACATTCTTGATCGTCACCGGGTCGCGGTTGATACCCACGACACAGGCAGTCTCGCAGGGCGCAGGGCACAGCCGGCCCGTGAACTCCGGGAAGTTGTTGGTCGCGTGCAGCCGCTCCAGCGCTTCGTCCCAGTCGCTGCGCCACACCAGGTCGTTCCATTCCGGAATGAGGTTGCCAAGCGGGCATCCTGTGTGGCAGAAGGGGATGCCACAGTCCATGCAACGTCCCGCTTGCTCGGAGATGATCGGCAGTACGGCCCGCCCTGGAGTGCCCGGATAGACCTCTTTCCAATCGTGAATCCGCTCCGCGACTGGCCGTCGCGATGCCACCAGTCGCGGTGTCGTCATGAACCCCTTCGGATCACCCATGGGCTGCTTCCATCATCTTGCTGGTGGTTTCGGCCTCATCCAGCCCCTCTGACTCAGCTTCTTGCCGAGCAGCGATGACTCGCGCATAGTCGCGCGGCAACACCTTGGTGAAACGTCTGGCGGCCGACCGCCAGTCGGCAAGCAACGACTCGGCGATGTCGGAACCTGTCTCCTCGCGATGCTGGACGATCAGCTTCTTGACGAATTCAAGGTCAGCATCGGATGGTACGAGCGCGTCGACCATCTGAGTGTTGAGCAGCGTCGGGTCCAGATCGAGGAAATAACCAATGCCGCCCGACATGCCCGCTGCGACATTGCGCCCTGTCTTGCCGAGTACCACCGCGATGCCGCCGGTCATGTACTCGCACCCGTGGTCGCCCAGTCCCTCCACCACCGCAATGGCACCCGAGTTGCGGACGCAGAACCGCTCGCCGACCTGCCCGCGGATGAACAGCTCACCGGACGTCGCGCCGTATCCGATCACATTGCCGGCGATGATGTTGTCTGACGCGACAAACCGAGCGGTACGCGCCGGCCGCACCACAATGCGGCCACCAGAGAGCCCTTTGGCCAGGTAGTCGTTGGCATCGCCTTCCAGGCGCAGCGTGATGCCGGCGGGCAGGAATGCCCCAAAGCTCTGTCCGGCAGAGCCTTCGAAAGTGATGTCGATCGTGCCATCCGGAAGACCCTCGCCTCCGGTTGCTTTGGTCACCTCGTGACCCAAGATCGTTCCCACCGTCCGATCGACGTTGCGGATCGCTACGGAGGCACGTATCGCCTCACCGGTCTCCAGTGCGGGACGGCAGATTCTGATCAACTCCTGGTCCAGCGCCTCCGCTATTCCATGATCTTGAACTGTGACGTTGTGCAGCACCGTGCCTTCGGGTAGCTCTGGCTTGTGCAAGATCGGCAGGAGATTCAGACCATGCGCCTTCCAGTGCGCCTCGGCACGTGTGGTATCGAGTACGTCCACGTGGCCGATCGCCTCAGCCAGGGATCGAAAGCCCAACGCTGCAAGATGTTCGCGGACCTCCTCGGCAATGAACTCGAAGAAGTTGATCACAAACTCTGGCTTACCGGTGAACTTGGAGCGAAGCTCGGTATTCTGCGTGGCCACCCCCACCGGGCAGGTGTCAAGATGGCAGACCCGCATCATGATGCAGCCGCTGACCACCAACGGAGCTGTTGCGAAGCCGAATTCTTCTGCTCCGAGCAGCGCGCCGATGATCACATCGCGACCGGTCTTCAGTTGGCCGTCGACCTGCACCACGATCCGGTCTCGGAGACCATTCAGCAGCAACGTCTGCTGCGTTTCGGCAAGACCGAGCTCCCACGGACCGCCGGCGTGCTTCAACGAGGTGAGCGGTGCCGCGCCCGTCCCGCCATCGTGACCCGAGATCAGCACCACATCTGCCTTTGCCTTGGCGACCCCGGCGGCGACCGTACCGACACCGACCTCAGCGACCAGCTTGACATGGACCCGAGCGGACGGGTTGGAGCACTTCAGGTCGTGGATCAGCTGCTTGAGGTCTTCGATCGAGTAGATGTCGTGGTGTGGAGGCGGTGAGATGAGTCCCACTCCTGGTGTGGAATGTCGCGTCCTGGCGATCCACGGATAGACCTTCTGACCCGGCAGCTGGCCGCCCTCTCCGGGCTTGGCGCCTTGGGCCATCTTGATCTGGAGATCGCTGGCATTGGTGAGGTAGTCGGAGGTGACGCCGAAGCGGCCTGAGGCGACTTGCTTGATCGCGCTGCGTCGCTCTGGATCGTAGAGGCGATCCTTGTCCTCCCCGCCCTCGCCGGTGTTGGACTTGCCGCCGATCCTGTTCATGGCGATCGCCAGCGTCTCGTGCGCCTCCTTGCTGATCGAGCCGTACGACATGGCTCCAGTGGAAAAGCGCTTGACAATGTCGCTGACCGGCTCAACTTCCTCAATCGGAATCGGCGAGCGATCGGAAGCAAACTTCAGCAGCCCACGCAACGTCATCAGCCGCTCGGATTGCGCGTCGATGTGATGGGTGTACTGCTTGAAGATGTCGTAGCGGCCTGAGCGCGTCGAGTGCTGCAGCCGGAAGACCGTCTCGGGGTCGAACAAGTGCGGCTCGCCTTCGCGGCGCCACTGGTATTCACCACCGACGGGCAGCAACCGGTGGGCCAGCGGGATCCCGTCGCTTGGGTACGCCGTCAGATGCCGCCTGCGCACTTCCTCCGCAATCTGCTCCAGCGTCACCCCGCCGAGCTTGCTCGTGGTGCCGGTGAAGTAGCGGTCGACAACCTCCCGGGACAGGCCAAGCGCCTCGAAGATCTGGGCCCCGGTGTAGGAAGCCACGGTTGAGACACCCATCTTGCTCATCACCTTGAGCACGCCTTTGCCGAGCGCCTTGATGACGTTGCTGACCGCCTTCTCCGGCTCGACATCGGTGTAGACCCGGTGCCGTGCCAGATCTTCCACCGACTCGATGGCCAGATACGGATTCACCGCTGCGGCGCCGTAGCCGATGAGCAGCGCGACGTGGTGCACCTCGCGTACGTCGCCAGCCTCCACAATCACCCCGACCTGGGTTCGGGTCTTCTCCCGGACCAGATGGTGGTGCACGGCCGCGGTGAACAGCAGCGAGGGAATCGGTGCCAGTTCGGCATTGGAGTTCCGATCGGACAGCAGAATGATTCTGGCGCCATCGGCGATCGCCGCGGAGATCTCGGCGCAGAGCTCGTCCAGCTTTGCACTCAGCGCTGCTGCTCCCCCGTCCACCTGGTACAGGCCGCGGGCCACATAGGTCTGATACCCGGGAAGGTCGCCCTCGCGATTGATCTTGACGATCTTGCTCAAGGCATCGTCGTCCAGCACCGGGAACGGCAGCACCAACCGGCGGCAGGAGGCGGGACTGGGCTCGAGCAGGTTACATTCCGGGCCGATCGTGTTGTACAGCGATGTCACCAGCTCCTCGCGAATCGCATCCAACGGCGGGTTGGTCACCTGCGCGAAGAGCTGGGCGAAGTAGTCGAACAGCAGCCGCGGCTTATCACTAAGCGCTGCCAACGGCGTATCGGTACCCATCGAGCCGAGCGGCTCGACACCGGTGGAGGCCATCGGTGCCAAGATCAGCCGCAACTCCTCTTCGGTGTAGCCGAACACTTGCTGGCGCCGCGTGACCGAGGCATGCGTATGAACCACGTGCTCCCGGTCAGGCAGGTCCGACAGCAGGATCCTGCCGCCAATGAGCCACTCGCCGTACGGTGCAGCTGCGGCGAGCTGAGCCTTGATCTCCTCGTCGGAGACGATCCGGTGCTGGTCAAGATCGACCAAGAACATCCGGCCTGGCTGTAGCCGGCCCTTCTGGACGATCTTGTCCTGAGGGATGTCCAGCACTCCGGCCTCTGATGCCAGCACCACTAGGCCGTCCTCGGTCACCCAGAAGCGCCCGGGACGTAAACCGTTGCGATCCAGCACGCCGCCCACCACGGTGCCGTCGGTGAAAACCACTCCGGCGGGGCCATCCCACGGTTCCATCAGGCAGGAGTGGAAGGCATAGAAGTCCCGGCGGGCCTGATCCATCTGCGGGTTGTTCTCCCAGGCCTCCGGAATCATCATCAGCATGGCGTGTGGCAGCGAGCGCCCACCTAGGTGCAGCAGCTCCACGACTTCGTCGAACGAGGCGGAGTCTGACGCGTCGGGGGTACAGATCGGGAACAACCGGTCCAGATCGCCAGGGATGACATCGCTGGCGAGCAAGGCTTCCCGGGCACGCATCCAGTTGCGATTGCCCATCACGGTATTGATCTCGCCGTTGTGGGCGATCATCCGGAACGGATGGGCCAGCTCCCAGGCTGGGAAGGTATTGGTTGAGAAGCGGGAGTGGACCACCACGAGGGCGCTTGCCATCCGCTCATCGAGCAGCTCCGGGAAGACCTGCGGCAACTGTGCGGTGGTCAACATGCCCTTGTAGACGATGGTCCGGCATGACAAGGACGCGAAATAGATGCCGGTCTCGTGTTCCGCCCTGCGCCGCAGGCAGTACGCCTGTCGGTCCAAGGCGATCCCCGTAAGCGGTATCCCCTGGGCAGCGAGGAACAGCTGCTCGAAGTAGGGCATGTTCGACCTGGTGAGGTCGCTGAGCGAGGAGTCGTCGGTGGGAACTCGCCGCCAGCCGAGGACGGACAGGTTTTCTTCCGATGCGATCTGCTCAATGTTGGCCTTGGCCTTAGCGGCCATCTCGGGATCGGTGGGAAGGAAAGCGTTGCCGACGGCGTATTCGCCCTGTCGGGGGAGTTCGAAATCCACCACGCTGCGGAAGTAGCCATCGGGAATTTGCAGCAGCATGCCGGCACCGTCGCCGGTCTTGGGGTCAGCACCAACCGCACCGCGATGATCCAGGTTGCGCAACGCCTCGAGCCCCTGGGTAATGATGCCGCGGCTGGGAACTCCGGTCAGAGTTGCGACAAAGGCGACGCCGCACGAATCATGCTCGAACGCCGGATCGTAGAGGCCCTCAGCCTTGGGGACCCTTGAAAGGGCATGAGCAGTTGTCATAAACAAACTCCCGTCGTCGAAGCCAGTGGCAGAGTCGGGGGCCTCCGTCACGGGTTACGGCTGAGCGGCACAGCTTCGGGGCGAACGTGCGCGCTACAGAGCTTGCAGGACAACATTGGCCCAAAGTTGATGCAAAGGGTAACGCACGCAGCCGTGATCGCGGAACGTGAAAACTACTCTGCGAGCGACCGGTTCCCGACGCGCGAGCAGAAGAAACTACGCCCGGGAGCTGGGATCTTGAGTAGCTGCCCGGCTTGCGACGTCGTTGCCCGGCAACTCATCTGCTTCAACCGCATCATCGGCTGAGGATGTCTTCGTCGTGGTGCCTTCCGCGACAGATTCAACACTCATTCCAATGCCCTCGACGATCTCTTCACGACCCGGTCTGTTACGGATCAGCCAGATGAGCCACAGGAGTGCAACGACAAAGCCGATCAGCGCGGTGTAGTTGTTGAGCCGAAATCCGCCGATCTCGTTGACAGTGTCGATCCGCAGGGCCTCGATCCAGAACCGGCCGGCGCAATACAGCATGACGTAGAGCGCGAAGACCTTACCGTGGCCGAGCCGGAACCGTCGGTCCAGCCAGACCAGCAGGACCGCCGCCGCAAGATTCCACAGCACCTCGTACAAGAAAGTCGGATGGAACGTGGCGAACTGGGTGTAACCGGCCGGGCGGTAGTCGGATGCGATTTCCAGTCCCCACGGCAATGTGGTCGGGCGGCCGAACAGCTCCTGATTGAACCAATTACCCAGCCTGCCGATCGCTTGGGCCACCAGGATTGCCGGTGCGATGGCATCGAGCACCGCGGGGAAGGCGATCTTGCGACGCCGTGCCACCAGGTAGCCGCCGAGAACGCCGAGCGCTATAGCCCCCCAGACCCCGAGCCCTCCTTGCCAGATCTTCAGCGCATCTAGCGGCTGCCGGCCGGGGCCGAAGTAGAGCTGATAGTCGGTGATTACGTGGTAGAGACGCGCGCCGACTATCCCGAAAGGCACGCCGACTACGACCATCAGTTCCATGCTGTCGGCGGTGCCGCCGCGCGCTCGCCACCGGCGCGTAGCGATGACCAGGGCGACGATGATTCCGGCGATGATGCACAGCGCGTACGCACGGACCGGAAACGCGCCGATGTACCAGATGTTCGTGCTGGGACTGGGGATGGACAGAACGGCGGGCGCCCAGTTGGCCGTCACCGCCGTGTCCCCATAACGCCCGCTCTTCCTTCGCTCATGTCCGTGCCGGCAACCCTACGTTAACCAGGGACTCGTGCACCTCGGCTATTTCTGCGCCGCGCTCGTAATCATCGTCCGCAGCGCCTCAGGGGTGAGACTCTGGATATCGATCAGCTCCCCATTGATGAACATGGTCGGCGTCCCGGTAACTCCGTTCTTCTCCGCGGCGGCGGCGATCGAGGACACCCAGCCGGCATGCGCCTTGCTCGTCACGCACGTCGTGAACGTGGCCGACGGCGAGCCGCCGACCTTGGCTGCCAGGTCGATGAGCTGCTCATCGCTCCATTGCAGCGTGTGGTTGGCGAACAAGCCGAGGTAGTAGTTCTGCCCGAAACCTGCTTCCGCCGCGCACGCCATGGCGTTCGCGGCCCCGGCCGAGCCCTCGTCGATGAAGCTCAGTGGATACAGCTCGACGCGGGCCGCCCCACTCTCTTGAGCTTCCCTGATGACCGGCCCGAACTGCTCCTCGAACTCGGCGCAGTGCGGGCAGTGGAAGTCCTCATACAAGGTGATGGTCGCTGCCGCCTGGGGCGAGCCAAGAACGATCGGTCGCCCGTCGCTGATGGTGACCGGAGCGGCCGACACCGAGCTGGACGGTGCGGCTGATGGCGACCGCGTGGTCCGCCAGGCCTGAAACCCGATGCCAGCGGCCACCACGACCAGGACAAAGCCTGCGATGACCGCGATCAGAATGCGCCGGTCCCGCTTACGGGCTGCTGCTTGCTCAGCCGCCAGGCGGGCACGTTCGCGGGCGTTCATGTTCTTGGGACTGCTCATTGGGTTGCCCCTGTCCGAGCGCTGCCAAACCGGTCCAGGGCGAGCCGGCTGCGCGGCTG
>DATEWO010000315.1:0-6567 GCA_035257925.1 Propionibacteriaceae bacterium
CTGTCCTCCCCCCGAAGGTTCCCGACACCGCGCGGCGACGTAGGTGGGATGGTCGGCATGCCGAGCATCACGGGCGCGGTCACAGCACCGCCTCGGGCCCGGCGTGTACTTCGGCTTGCCGCTCGGCTCGACCCACGACCATGGGCTCTTCGCGGGTTGCGGCGAGGATCTGCGCGAGGTGCACGGTCTTGGCACCGGCCCGGAGCCGGGACAGGCCGCCGCCGATGTGCATCAGGCACGAGCTGTCACCGGCGGTGCAGATTTCAGCACCGGTGTCCAAGACGTTGCGCATCTTGTCGGCCAGCATGGCGGTCGACGTGTCCGCGTTCTTGATCGCGAACGTGCCGCCAAAACCGCAGCATTGATCAGCTGCGGGCAATTCCACTAGCTCAAGGGCCTCGACGGCTCGGAGTAGCTGGATCGGCTTATCGCCGACGTGCAACATACGCAGTGAGTGGCAGGTTGGGTGATAAGTCACCCGGTGCGGGAAATATGCGCCGACATCGATGATCTTCAGCACATCGACGAGGTACTCCGACAACTCGTACGTCTTGGCCGCGACCGCCTCGACCTGTTCGATCAATCCCGGCGAGCCGTACCGCTTTGCGATCATCGCGTGTTGGTGACGCACCGAACCGACACAGGAACCTGACGGAGCCACGATCACGTCGTACGGTGCGAAGACCTCGGCGAACCGCTCGACCAGCGGTAGCGCCTGCTTTTGATAGCCGGTGTTGACATGCATCTGGCCGCAGCAGGTCTGCTCGGCCGGGAACTCCACGTCCTGGCCCAGCCGCTCCAGCACCCGCACGGTCGCCTTTCCGACCTCAGGGAACAGGGCGTCGGCGAGGCAGGTGATGAACAACGCAGTTCTCATCGGCACCCCTATCGACTCGGTTAGCGCGGCTGGAACTCCGCCGGAGGGAAGGTCCTCGCAACCAGCGCCCGCAGCTCCGAAAGCTCCCCCTGGACGAGCCCGACCGCCCGGCCCTGGATCAGCACATTACCGACGGCGGTCGCCTCCACCGGCCCAGCCAGCACCCGCCGACCCGTTCGGTTGGCCGTCAGCTGGCACAGCAGCGTGTTCTGACTCCCGCCACCGACAACATGCACCGTGTTGATCTTCTGACCGCTCAGCCGCTCGGCATCATTGATCGCGGTCGCGTACGCCTCGGCCAGACTCTCCAGGATGGTGCGGGCGACCACTGCCGGTGACTCGGGGGCCGCTGCGCCCGCTTCGACACACAGTGCGGCAATCCGCTTGGGCATGTCGCCGGGCGGGAGCAGGCTCGGATGGTTCGCATCGAAGATCGGCACCGGGGTCGGGACAGCGGCTGCCTGGGTGAGCAGCGTTGTCAGTTCCACCGACTGCCCCTCGCGCTCCCACGTGCGGATGCACTCGCTGAGCAGCCACATGCCCATGACGTTGCGCAGATAACGGATCTTGCCGTCGACTCCGCCCTCGTTGGTGAAGTTGGCCTCCCGGCTCTCCTCCGTGAGCACCGGCCGATCAAGCTCGACGCCGACCAGCGACCAGGTGCCGGATGAGATGTACGCGGCATCCAGCTCAGTCATGGGGACGCCGACCACCGCTGATGCGGTGTCATGAGACCCCACCGCGATCACATCAACTGCCGCCGTTGCGTCGACCTCGGCTGCAACCTCTTCCCGCACGGAGCCGATCCGCGACCCTGGATCGACCAAGGATGGGAACAGCGAGCGCGGCAAGCTCAGCTTGTCGATCAAGGTTGCGTTCCAGCTTCCGTTGCTGATGTCGAGCAGCCCAGTGGTCGAAGCGTTGGTGCGCTCCACAACTTGTGCACCGGTCAGCCAAAATCCCAACAGGTCGGGGATCATCAGCATCCTGGTCGTGTCATCGATCGCACCGTCTTCATGATCGACAGCCAGCTGATAGATCGAATTGAATGGCTGGAACTGCAATCCATTCGTCGCATAGAGAGTGGCGTGATCAGCGATTCTGTGGACCAGATCCACGCCTCTGGCGGTGCGCTCATCCCGGTAGTGGAACGGGTTGTTGATCAAATGGTCACTCCGCACCAACCCGTAATCGACGGCCCAGGAGGCGATGCCAACGCCGGCCAAGTCCTGTTGCGCGGCAACGGCCTTGCGCAGTCCGATCAGCAGATTCCGGTAGAGCTCGAGGATGTTCCAGTGCAGGCCGTCTGGGATGCGGACGGGATCGTTGGGAAAGCGATGCACCGCCTCAACGCTCAGTTGGTCTGGGCCGAGGTGGCCAAGCATCACCCGGCCGCTGGTGGCGCCGAGATCGACAGCTGCCACATAGCCCGATTTGGTCACCTCAGGAAGGCGGCGGCGACGCCGGCATCGACGGGAATGTGCAAACCGGTGGTGTGACTGAGATCGGCCGAGCAGAGCACGAAGACCGCGTTAGCAACGTTCTCCGGCAGTACCTCGCGCTTCAGCAGCGTTCTTGAGGCGTAGTACTTGCCCAGCTCTTCCTCGGGGACCCCGTAGACCGCCGCACGCTTGGCACCCCAGCCTCCAGCAAAGATGCCGGAGCCACGAACGACACCATCGGGATTGATCCCGTTCACCTTCACGCCATGCTCACCCAGCTCGGCAGCGAGCAACCGCACCTGGTGCGCCTGGTCGGCTTTGGTGGCGGAGTAGGCGATGTTGTTCGGGCCGGCGAAAAGGGAGTTCTTGCTGGAGATGTAGACGATGTCACCACCCAGCTTCTGCTCGATCAACGCCTTGGCGGCCGCCCGTGATACCAGGAACGAGCCCTTCGCCATCACATTGTGTTGCAGGTCCCAGTCAGCGACCGTGGTGTCTAACAACGCCTTCGACAGCGACAAGCCGGCGTTGTTGATCACAATGTCGATGCCACCGAACGCGAGCAGCGTGGCATCAACCGCCGCCTGTACGGCCCCTTCATCCGTGACATCGGCAGCCAGGCCGACAGCAACATCACTGTTGCCTATCTCTTCCGCCGCAGCCTGAGCTTTTCCTGCATCAAGATCGGCGATGACCACGCAGGCACCTTCGGCGGCTAGCCGAACCGCGATCGCCTTGCCGATGCCGGACGCGGCGCCAGTGACCAGCGCGATCCGCGTGGCGAGTGGCTTGGGCTTCGGCATCCGCTGCAGCTTCGCCTCCTCCAGCGCCCAGTATTCGATCTTGAACTTCTCAGATTCGTCAATCGGTGAGTACGTCGACAGGCCCTCCGCGCCGCGCATCACATTGATCGCGTTCAGATAGAACTCCCCAGCCACCCGGGCGGTCTGCTTGTCCTTCCCGTAAGAGAACATGCCCACTCCCGGGACCAGAATGATCAACGGATCGGCACCCCGGATTGCCGGTGAGTCCGGTGTCGCATGGCGGTCGTAGTAGGCCTGATAGTCGGCGCGGTAGGCCTCATGGAGTTCGCCGAGCCGAGCGATGCAGTCTTCGATTGGGGCGTCCGCTGGAAGATCAAGTACCAGTGGCTTGACCTTGGTCCGCAGGAAGTGGTCGGGGCAGCTGGTGCCAAGTTCGGCCAGCCGGGGATGCTCACTACCGGAGAGGAACTCCAGCACCCGCGGATCATCGGTGAAGTGCCCGACCATCGGCCTGTCAAATGACGCGATCGACCGCAACGTCGGTGCCAGTGCGGCAGCCTTGGTCCGGCGCTGATCGTCCGGCAGCGCGGAATACCCGTCAAGCGCAGAGCCGAACGGCTCCGGCTTGGAATGCTCGGCAATGTAGGCTTCAGCGGTCCTGATGATCTCCAGCGAATTGGCCTCGGACTCGTCGGAGGTATTGCCCCAGGCGGTGATGCCGTGGCCGCCGAGAACGCAGCCGATCGCCTGCGGATTATCGGCTTTGATCTTGGCAATGTCCAAGCCGAGCTGGAAACCGGGCCGGCGCCACGGCACCCAAACCACCCGGTCGCCAAAAATCTTGGCGGTCAGCTCTTCACCGTCGATAGCCGTGGCAATCGCGATGCCGGAGTCAGGATGGAGGTGATCAACATGTGGCGCATCTACCAGTCCGTGCATAGCGGTGTCGATCGACGGGGCCGCTCCACCCTTGCCATGCAGGCAGTAATCGAACGCGGCCACCATCTCGTCCTCGCGCTCGACCCCGGGATAGACGTTCACCAACTGGCGCATCCGATCCAGCCGCAGCACCGCAAGGCCGGACTCGGTCAGCGTCCCTAGATCGCCGCCGGAACCCTTGACCCAAACCAGCTCGACCGGCTCATCGGTCACCGGATCAGTCTCAGTGCCTTTGGCTGAGGTGTTGCCGCCGGCGTAGTTGGTGTTCTTAGGATCCGATCCCAGCCGATTGGACCGGGCGATCAGCTCTGCAACTGCCTGATTGGTCATGATCACTCACGCTCCCCAGCCGGCTTGGGTGCCGCCGGCTCGTTCCTTCTCGATCTTGCTCTGATACCCCGAGTCCGCATAGGCCTTCATTGGATCAGCCGGAAGGCCGCGCGACTCGCGCCACTCAGCCAGCGCGGGTCGTACGTCGGTGTAGAAGGCGTCCATCAGGATCCCGTTGGCGGCGAGCACATCATGTCCTTCCTGCGCAGCCGCCAGCGCCTCGCGATCAACCAACAGCGCTCGCGCAGTCATCTCCTGGACATTCAGCACCGATCGGATCTGGCCGGGAATCTTGGGCTCGACATTGTGGCACTGGTCCAACATGAAGGCGACCTCCGAGTCCGGTCCATAGCCGCCGCCACGCACCACCTCGTACAGGATGCGGAACAGCTGGAACGGATCTGCGGAGCCGACGATCAGATCGTCGTCGGCGTAGTAGCTGGAGTTGAAGTCGAATGAGCCAAGCTTTCCCAACCGCAGCAGTTGGACGACGATGAACTCGATGTTGGTGCCCGGCGCGTGATGCCCGGTGTCCAGACAGACCACCGCCCGCTCCCCCAGTGCCGCGCAGTGCGCGTACGAGGTGCCCCAGTCCGGCACATCGGTGTGGTAGAAGGCGGGTTCGAAGAACTTGTATTCCAATACCAGCCGCTGATCAGGTCCGATCCGCTCATAGATCTCAGCAAGGCTCTCGGCGAGTCGGTCCTGGCGGCCTCGAAGATCGCCTTGCCCGGCGTAGTTGGTGCCGTCGGCGAGCCAGATCTTCAAGTCCCGAGACCCGGTCTGGTTCATGATCTCGATGCACTCAAAATGGTGCTCGATCGCCTTGCGACGTACGGCTTCGTCGACGTGGGTGAGACTGCCGAACTTGTAGATATCGTCCTGGAAGGTGTTGGAGTTGATCGTGCCAAGCGCCACACCAAGATCTTTGGCGTAATCGCGCAGCGCGCCGTAATCCTCGACCTTGTCCCAGGGAATGTGCAGCGCAACCTTCGGTGCTAGTCCGGTCAGCTCGTTCACCTTGGCAGCGTCGGCGAGCTTTTCCTGGATGGTCCGTGGTGTGCCTGGGGTGCCGAACACTTTGAACCGGGTACCGGAGTTGCCGAATGCCCAGGAAGGTAGCTCAATGGCCTGATAGGTCAGCTGGTCGGAGATGGATTCGAAAGTAGTAGTCATCGTGATCGCCACTCTTGGTCATATGTCGTTGGGGGTTGCAACGGATTTTCGGTGCCCGGCCTGAGGTAAGACCGGGCACCCATCGATAACCGACTCAGAAGTCAAACTGGTCGATGTTGTCCTTA
Source organism: Propionibacteriaceae bacterium (assembly GCA_035257925.1). Taxonomy (GTDB): domain Bacteria; phylum Actinomycetota; class Actinomycetes; order Propionibacteriales; family Propionibacteriaceae; genus Microlunatus. The sequence continues at coordinate 5,654 of DATEWO010000315.1, forward strand.
TTGAACTTGAAGGGATCGCCCAGCAGCACTGTCTTGTCTGCGCCGACGGTCTTCTCGCCTAGCTTGCCAGCGGTGAATTTGTCGCCTTCATCGCCCTTGATTTCACCGGTGATGATCGCCTTGGCCGCGAAAGCGCTGAGGTATCCGAGGTCCTCCGGATTCCACAGGGCGAACTCTTTTACGGTGCCGTCCTTGACGTACTCTCGCATCTGGTTCGGGGTGCCCAACCCAGTGAGCGCGACCTTCCCCTTCGCCTTGGAGGTTGACAGGTAGCGGGCTGCAGCGGCGATTCCGACGGTTGTCGGCGAGATGATGCCCTTCAGTTCCGGATGGCTCTGCAGGAGCGCTGCCGTCTTGTCAAAGGACTCTTGATCTTTGTCGTTGCCGTAGACCGTGTCCACCAACTTGATGTTGGGGTGGTTGGCCAGCTCTTTCTTCATCAGCTCGATCCAGGCGTTCTGATTCGTGGCGTTGGCGGAGGCGGACAGGATGGCGATCTCGCCCGAGTCTCCGATTTGCTCGGCAATCATGTCGATCTGAACCTTGGCAATGCCCTCCGCTGTCGCCTGGTTGACATAGAGGTCGCGGCAGTCCGGATTCGTGTCGGAGTCGAACGTAATCACCTTCACGCCGGCATCCCTCGCCTCGGTCAGGGCGTCGCACACGGCCTGCTTGTCGTTGGCTGAGATGACGATGGCGCCCACCTGCTGCTGGGTCAGGGTGTTGATGTAGCTGACCTGAGCGTCAGGCGTGGCCTCCGCTGGCCCAACCTCCGCGAAAGTGCCGCCGAATTCCTTGACTGCCGCTTCGCCGCCCTTGGCCGAGGTGTCGAAGTATGGGTTTCCAAGGTTCTTGGGCAGGAAGGTAATGGCGAGGTTGGCATCCTCGGCCGGGGCGGAGGCCTCGGCACCCGG
>DATEWO010000316.1:0-3838 GCA_035257925.1 Propionibacteriaceae bacterium
GCCAGCCATTGGCGGTCGAGCTCGTGCAGCCTCGGCCTGACCTTGTTGGCCACCCGCGGGAGTGGCACGCCGACCACTGCGACCAGCTCGTCAATAGTCGTGATCAGCTTCTCAACCATGCCGCTCAGCCTAAGAGGGACTGTCCTATGAGCCCAGCGCTTATGGTCGGCCGTCACAATCGCCGCCCGGAAGCCCCTGGTTTTGCATCATCAGTGAGCCTCAGGAGCGGCATTTCAGCCTTGCGGGCTCACTGGTTGATGCAAATTCAGGGAGTCTTCGACAGATCGGCGACTGGTGTGAGCGGAAGGAGCGTGCGACCGGTCGGACCAATCTGAATCGCGGTGTCCAGCTGTGGACAGACCCCGCAGTCGAAGCAGGGAGTCCATCGGCAGTCGTCCACCTCGACCTCATCCAACGCGTCCTGCCAGTCCTCCCAGAGCCAATCCCGATCCAGACCGGCATCCAGATGATCCCAAGGCAGCACCTCGGCGTAGTCGCGCTCCCGAGTGGTGTACCAGTCCAAATCCAGCCCGCTACCCTCCAGGCATCGCTCGGCGCAGGCTGCCCAGCGCTCGTATGAGAAGTGCTCACTCCAGCCGTCGAAGCGGCCGCCATCCCGCCAGACCGCCTCGATGATCGCGCCGACACGACGATCGCCGCGACTCAACAATCCTTCGATGATGCCGGGCTTCCCATCGTGATAGCGAAAGCCGATGGCTCGGGTGTAGTTCCGATCGCCGCGGATCGCGTCCCGGAGCCTGCCCAGCCGGGTGTCCACGGTTTCATGATCACACTGCGCGGCCCACTGGAACGGGGTATGTGGCTTGGGTACGAAACCGCCGATGCTCACCGTGCAGCGGATGTCCCGCCGTCCACTGACTTCCCGACCGGTGGCGATCACTCGCTTGGCGAGATCACCGATCGCCAGCACGTCCTCGTCGGTCTCGGTCGGCAGACCGCACATGAAATACAGCTTCACCTGACGCCAGCCTTGCGCGTACGCCGTCGTGACGGTCCGGATCAGATCGTCCTCGGTGACCATCTTGTTGATCACTTTGCGCATCCGCTCGGTGCCACCCTCCGGCGCGAAGGTGAGCCCAGAGCGTCGGCCGTTGCGGGACAGCTCGTTGGCGAGGTCGACATTGAACGCGTCCACCCGGGTGCTCGGCAAGGAAAGTGAAACGTTGCTGCCCTGATAGCGATCCGCGAGCTGCCGAGTCATGTCGCCAATCTCGGAATGATCACTGCTAGAGAGGCTCAACAGCCCAACCTCCTCCAGTCCGGTGGCTTCGATGCCTCGCTGCACCATGGCACCGATCACGTCGATGCTGCGCTCGCGGACCGGCCGAGTGATCATTCCCGCCTGGCAGAACCGGCAGCCCCGGGTACAGCCGCGGAAGATCTCGACCGCATAACGTTCGTGCACCGTCTCCGCGAGCGGCACGAGTGGCTTCTTGGGGTATGGCCAGGCGTCCAAGTCCATCAGGGTGTGCTTGGCGACTCGGAACGGCACGCCCGCCCGATTCGGCGCCACTCGTCGGATCCGGCCGTCAGGTAGGTAGTCGACGTCGTAGAACTTCGGCACGTAGACCCCGCCACCAGCAGCCAGTCGCAGCAGCAAGCCATCACGACCGTCAGGCCGACCCTCGGCCTTCCACTCCCGGATGACCTTCGAGATGGTCAATGCGATCTGCTCACCGTCGCCCAGCACCGCAGCATCGAGGAAGTCTGCGATCGGTTCTGGGTTGAATGCCGCGTGCCCGCCTGCCAAGACGATGGGGTCGTGCTCCCGACGGTCGCGAGCGTGGAGCGGAATGCCGGCGAGGTCGAGCTCAGTGAGCATGTTCGTGTACCCGAGCTCGGTGGCAAAGCTCAGCCCAAAGACATCAAATTCTCCGACCGGTCGATGCGAGTCCAGGGTGAACTGCGGCACATTGTTCTCCCGCATCAGGGCTTCCATGTCGGCCCACACCGCGTACGTCCGCTCGGCAAGGATCCAGTCCTGCTCGTTGAGGACCTCATACAAGATCGCGATGCCCTGATTCGGTAGGCCCACCTCGTACGCATCCGGATAGCTCAGGCACCAGCGAACCTCAACCGACTCCCAGTCCTTGATCACGCTGTTCAGCTCCCCACCCACGTATTGGATGGGCTTGCTGACCCGCGCGAGCAGCGGTTCCAGGCGCGGGAATACCGAAGCAGGGCCTGTCGCGATCGTCGTCATGACGCTCCCAGCGTAATGGCGACTCCGTGATCAGCTACAGGTCACGCGAGATCGGGAAACCAGAGCGCGATCTCGCGCTTCGCTGACTCCAAGGAGTCGGAGCCGTGCACCAGATTCTCCCTATTGGAGAGGGCGAAGTCGCCGCGGATGGTGCCAGGCGCCGCCTTCCGTCCGTCGGTTGCGCCGTTGATCGTACGGACCACATCGATGGCTTCGTCGCCCTCAATGACCATCGCCACGGAGGGGCCGGAGGTGACGAACAGCCGTAGTGGTGGGTAGAACGGCCGCTCCACATGCTCTGCGTAAAGCTGGTCGGCGAGCTCACCGGTCATCTGACGCAGCTCCATTGCCACGATCGACAGGCCCTTGGATTCAAAGCGGCTGATGATCGCCCCGGCAAGCCCGCGGCGGACAGCGTCCGGCTTGATCAGTACGAAGGAGCGCTGGGTCGGCACAGGCGGTGCGACGTAAGTCATGCCAGCACACTAGGGGATCTCACCGCCCTCTGGGGAAGCCTCCATGCCGGAGTCCAGCCGCTTGCCCATGACGAACGCCATCACCCACACCGCGGCGAACAACGCCCCGACAAAGAACATGGTCGTGTTCAAGAACCCGAGAGCGAGACCAATGCATTGGACGACCCAGCCAAGGATGTAGCCGACTCGAGTGCGCAACAGTGCAGCGGCCAGCAGGGCCAGCAGCGCCGCGCCACCTGCAGATCCCGCGGCCGCTGCGGGCGGCACATCCGAAACCAAGATCATGCCCGGAATGGCCAGCCCGAATACGATCACCTCGAAGATCAGTACCGTCATCAGCACGACCCGCATCGGGTTCCCCGTACGGAGACTGATCACTGCCAATCCCGATCGGTGTCGTGCCCGTTTTCGGAGTAGTCAGCGTCCCATTCGTCGTCGATATTCTCGCGGGCCGCCGGGACAACCACCGGCTCCTCTCTGACGAGCAGGGCACGTGCCTCACTGATTGCAATCACTGATCCGCTGATCAGCACACCTGCCGAGCCGACGACGTCCACCTCCGCCAGCGCCACCGCCCGCTCGATGGCATCGTCCAACCTGGGGACGACAGTGACGCGTGAGGCACCGAAGACCTCCTCGGCCAACTCCCCGAGCTTCTCAGCCGGCAGTCCGCGGGACGTGGAAGCGACCTCGGTGATCACGACCTGGTTCATGATCTCCTCGAAGACTTCGAGAATGCCACGCGCATCCTTGTCCGCCATGACCGCGACCACGCCGATCAACGGCGTGAAGGCGAAGGCCTCGGTGATCGCGGCTGCGGCCGCTCTGGCGCCGTGGTGGTTGTGCGCCGCATCCAGTACCACTGCCGGGGAGCGGCGTACCAGCTCCAGACGGCCGGGAAAGCGGACCTGCGCAAAGCCCTCGCGGACCACATCTGGGTGCAGCGCCTTGAGTCCGAGAAACGCCTCAGTAGCGGCGAGTGCCTGGGCTGCGTTCGACGCCTGGTGCGCCCCGTAGAAGGGCAGAAAGATGTCATCCACTGGGCCGTCGGCGCCGCTGAGTCGAAGGAGTTGCCCCGCCACTGCGAGCTGCCGGTCGATGACCCCGAAGTCGACACCCTCGCGCTGCGGCAGCGCCC
>DATEWO010000317.1:0-9249 GCA_035257925.1 Propionibacteriaceae bacterium
ACACCTACATCCCCGACATCGGCGAAGGCCTCGCCGTTCTCGGGGAGCATCCCGACGCACCCGGACAGGTGTGGCATCTGCCCAACGACCCGAACACCCACACCACCCGGCAGCTGGTCGATCTTGTCTTTGAGCTGGCAGGCCAGCCGCGCACCCGGCTCCGCCAGATCAAACCGCTGCTGATCCGCATAGCCGCGCTGACCAACCGGACCCTGCGGGAACTACCGGAGATGCAGTACCAGTTCGAGGAACCCTTCATCGTCGACAGCAGCAAGATCACCAACACCCTCGGCGTGCACGCCACACCGGTCGAACGGGCCCTGGCTGACACCCTCGCCACCTACCGCACCGCGGCGGGAGTCAACCACAGCCCAGCCGCCCGCGCCATCCGTAGTTACAGACGCTCGTAGATACGTGCAGTTCGGCGGTAGCAGTGGAAGGAAACGGATGAGATCGGTGATGTGATGCGGCGCGGCGGCAGGCCCACCACAGCGCCCTGTGCGCAAGCCTTATCGTCGGAGGGCTATGGGGATTGTGGCATCTGCCCCTGTACTTGATCGGTCTAGATCGCCGTCCGCTGAGCCTCTTTCCAGCGTTCGTTCTAAGTGTCGTCGCCGCGTCAGTGGTCTGCACCTGGATGTACAACGGCACCGGCGGAAGCCTGCTCATCGTCGCGCTCTACCGCGCCACCGCCAACTTGCCCCTGACAGTCTTCCTCGAGCCCCTTGGAGGTCGCGCCGCTCAGCCGTTCCTGGTCTACGTCGCTCTGAGCGTCGTCACGGCGGTAGCGATCGTGTTGGCCACCGGGCCCGAACACCTGTCCCGCACACACCGCCAACAGGCAACCACGCCATAGACAGTGGCCGAGGTTCGTGCTGCTACGGGCCGGTCTGCTCGAAGGGCCGCCGGACCCTTGTTGAGCTGGACCGCCGCGGCCACCGCGTCGCTGTCATCGAAGCACCCCCGACAGGTCGACCGGTGCGACGCTGTGCAACACGCCAGCGTGCGCGCCAATGGTCTTGGCCAGGATCGACGTCCAGCACGATCAGCGTCTCCGGGCCCAGCCGTTCGCACTCGGACTGAGTACCGGCGGTCTGCAGCCGGGCGAGTCGATCCCAAACCGTCACCACTCGCGGGACGTACGCAACAGCATGTCCAACATCGAGGGGTAGGCCGACCCCTGAGTGGCCGGCGTACCCCGGAGCTGCTGCTGCTTGTTCCGCACAACAGTGTGACCGCACATCACCACATGATGTGATTGATGACGTGGCACCAGGGACCGAACCGCCGGATTTTGCCTCGCCTAAGGCGAGCGACCTTGTGTTCGCTGCGCTGATCGGCGGTGTGGCGGGCGCCGCATTGGCGGCACGCTCGAACAGGGTCGCCGCGGCGTTGTCGACGATAGGCGGGGCCACGCTACTGGCGGGCGCCAAGGCCGTCGCTCGGGAAGGGCGGCGCGGAATTGAGATCCAACCGTTGTGGTACCGGATCCTGTCGACCGGAGCATTGGTGGCTCCACTTGGTTGGCTCGCAGGCAAGACGACCAGCGCAGGACCAACCCTGATCGGCACCGGAACGGGCTTGCTCGCGGGGCTTCTGGGGGTACGTCCGCAGAAGGTAGTCCTCGGACCGTTGGTAGGCGCCGCGGTTGGTCGGGCCTTGGCGGCGCGCGGAGGCAGGCCATCGCCGGCTGCGGTGGCGACGGTCACGCTGGTGATCTACCGGATGGTGTCGGCGGCGGTGTTCCGAGACGCCCAGGTGACACTGCTGGCCTTCCGCGCGAAGGTCGCCGATCTACCGTTCGTGGTACCGCTGGAAGCGCGTTCCCGTTATGTGGGCGTCGACTATGTCCGATCGCTGGCCGAGGTGCTCGGTGGCACCTACGTTCGCGACGCCGGCGACGCAGGCATCGTCGCGTCGCTTGACAACCTCGCCGGTCCCGACTTCGATCCGAGCACAGTCGCTGCGCAGGTTCGGGAGTTCTACGAGCACACCACGCGCTTCGCGCTAGACATCGTTCCCGAGTGGCGGACCTGGGTCCGTCCCGGGTACCTGCTCTACAGTTCGCTGGTAGCTAAGCCACTCGGTCAGGCAAACCTGCCGATGAACCAGCGCCAGGCCCAACGCGGTGTGCGTAGCCGGATCGATACGATCGACGTCGATCGCGACGAGATCATCGACATCCGCGGGTGGATCCGGTCCTTCGCCACCACAGGCGAGCCCATCTATGTCGGGATCTACACCACCTACCGCCACGACCACCGCGGCTATGTCAGTGTGGGGTTCCCGTTGCCGCAGTCCAGCTTCACCGCCACCCTGGCGCCACGCGCACGCGCGGGTGGCGGCCTGGTGTTGACCAGCCGCAGCACCCTACCCCATCCCGGTCATTACCTGACCTACATCGAGGCCACATCGCGCGAGCTGACGACACTGGGGGTGCCTGGTTTCAAAGAGGAACTCGATGTCTACGTCGCCGACGGCGAGCTGCGCGCCGATCACGCATTCTGGCTTTTCGGGCTGCCATTCCTGGTGCTGCGCTACCGCATCCGCCGCAAACCTGTCCCGGGCCAGGCAACGGAAGCCGAACCACCGGCGTGACTTGCGAATCAAAGGATCCGTCACGAAATCGACACGGCCTCTGACCTGCGCAGCCGTCGGATCTCAGCCCACTGGCGCCTTCGCCTCCTTGGCTACCTGGCACGCCTGGGTGTCAGCGAACGGGTGAACGAGCCAGGCTCGGCGCCGCAGACGACGAGGAAGCCAGGGTCCATCGGGATCGTCAGTCTCCTTGCGATCGTGATGTTGCCGCAGAATCTCGCGGAGGCTGGTGGCGGGGATTGAGGTTCGTTCGTGCCGGTTCTTCCGGTAGCCCGCCATCGTCCAAGAAGACGACCGGCAAATTCCCGACGCCGATAAAGAAGCCCGGCCCGAGCAGGAACGTCCAATCATTGACCTCATCGCAGGGGCTCAGGTGGCGCCCCCCGAAGGCAGCCCGATCTCGCTGGAGTGGGCGCGGGGCCGCCCAGCACGGTGCTATCGAAGTGAGGAATTGTGACGATGTTGCCGCCCGCCGAGATTCGGGAAGAGTTGACCGTACGCGCTTTCGCGCTGATCAAGGTGTTTCTAGCCGGCGATCTTGTGGCGCTGGATGCCCTGGTCGACGACGATACCGAGCTAATCCCGGTGCTGATGGAGATCCTGGTCGGCGCGCTGCTGAAACTGGTCAGCGTGGAAGAGCTCAGCAGGCAGGTTGATCAATGGCTGGATGAGCGGCGTACCCGGCTGGTGGGATAACGGGGCCTAGCCTGCGCCAGACAAGGAGCAATATTAGATCTGAGCAGGCTACGGCTGGGGCTTGCGAATGGCGTATTTCCCAGCGCGGCCGAGCTTTGGCCAACTGCGCACCACATTTGCAGTCTGCCGGCTGAAGCCCACTCCGGACGAAAACCTCGCTATAACGGCAACATCGCCGCTGCGCAGGTACTCCAATGCATAGGCCTGCCACAAGTCATTGTCGGTGCGACGCTTTTCCTTGTCTTTTTTGGTTCCAAGGTGATAGCTGGCGCCGCCAAGGTCAACCTCGAACCTGCAGCCGCGCTCCAAGTTCCGCCGCAGCATATTCATCTGGATCAATGTCATGGGAAAGTCAGTGACCAGGCAGCCGGGCTGATCCGCCACGATGGCGGCCGCCGTCCGACCGTAAAAAGGCTTACTGATTCGATAGTGAGTCAGTGGAAACGCACTGAACAGGATTGCTGCGGCGGCCAACGACGCCAGCGCTGGTCGCAGCCATAATCGAACGGACGCGGCCCTTCGGAGCGCAACCGCCAGGCCGCCACCGAGGACTAGCACCAGGGGTGCGGCGATAACGCCGACGTAGTGTGGGAACCACGCCGGTGTGACGGCGAGCAGCAATGCGTGGCTGATGAATAATGCGGCCAGCAGGCGGAGCGCGGGTAGCACCAGACAGACCACCAGCGATGCGAGAAGTAGACCGGCCATCACCGCAGTGCCCGCGTGCAGCCGCGGTTGCTCGGTCCACAGGCTCAGACCAAGGATGTCGTCGACGCGCTTGACTGCTTGTAGTGGGCTGCGTTGGCGCGCGATTTGATCTACCACGACCATCTGCCACATTGCTGCCGGACTGACCAGAAAGAAGGGCAGGCAGACGACTGTGCACGATGCGACGGCAGTCAGCAGGACGGTGAGCCCCCGGCGGAGACCCCGGCGCCAAGCGAGACCAGCGGCGACAATGAGTACGGCCAGCACGCCCCAAAGCTTCACCGTCGGCGACAGACCCAGTAGCACCCCTGCAATGACGTAGCGCGCCGTGCCCACTCCGTTATCGTCCCCAACCGCTCGGGTAATCACCAACGCAAGAAGCAGCACTGTGGTAGCGGGCGGCTCCAGCAGTACAGTGTGCTCGACATAGAGCCCACCAAGGTAAACCGCATACATCAGCCCCGTTATTACCGCCGTTAGCCGCCCAAGCGGCAGCAGCACTAGCCCGCACAGAACAGCGTTCAGCGCACCGAGGGCCATCCAGCACAGTCGAGCCACCAGCATCGCGTCTGGCTCACCGAGCGGGTCAGCCAGCCACGCGAATGGAGCAAGCAGCACAGGAACGCCGGGTGGGTGTAATAGCAGGAAGTCCCGGTACGGCAGTAACCCGTGCACGAGGCCCATGGCGGCGGTGTAGTGAACGCCGTCGTCGTAGTTGCCCAGCGCGTGGAGGCCGCCACCCCTGAGCAGCGGGACAAGTCGGGCAGCGAATGCCAGGCAGAACACCGCCGCAAGTCCTGGGATCAGTAACGAACGCGCTGAAGAGCGGTGGCGGTCCGGGCTTGAGGTCGCGGACGGCCTAGGCGGGGTAGCGGTCACTGTCATGAGACGTATGGGCTAGGTGATGCTCGGCATGAGAGGTATGGGCTAGGTCATGCTCGCCCTGCAGCAGCGACGCACTGGGACGGCAGACACACGCTAACCGATCGAGTCACGCATCGGGATCAGTTTGGCGTTTCACTCGGCTAACTCGGCGGCGGGATCGGAACCAGCGACGATCCCACAACCGGCGAAAAGCCGGATCTGGTGCGGATCGGTCTCACTGAGCTGCCCGCAGCGGAGGGCGATCGCCCACTCCCCATCACCATTGGCATCGATCCAGCCCACCGGTCCCGCGTAGCGCTCACGGTCCAAATGCTCCAGTTCGGCGATCAAAGATCGCGCAACTGTCCGTGGGCGTACCGCAGACAGCAGCGGTCGGATGCAGCGCCGCAGCAAGCGCTAACGACGCCACACCCTTGTCAGCTACGGCGGTGATGTCGGTCACGAGATGCAACACATTGGGCAGCTGCAAGACGTACGGCGCGTCCGGCACATTCATGCCGGAGCAGAAGGGAACGAGCGCCCGTGCGACGGAGCGGACCGCGTACTCGTGCTCCTCGAGATCCTTGCTAGAGCAAGCCAATGCAGCTGCCAAGTTGAGATCATGATCATCATCACCAGACCCGCGGATGGTTCCGGCGGCAGCCAACAGTCGCATATTTCCGCGGCTACCGCGTTGAACCGGGCCGGTTGCACGACGGTTGCATGATCCGGCCAGTGAATCATGATCACGCCTGGGTGTTCGTGGGGTTCGACCAGTTCAACACTGAGCGCATCGCCGGAAGCGACAATCTGACCACTGGCTAAGGGGTGATTGGGATGATTGGACACGGGCTCGACTCCTCTGCAGTTGGTTTCCAGGCCCGGTCGTGTGTCCGCACGGTCGGGCCACTTATGGGTTTGGAGCCCTCCGCCAATCGCACAGATATCGCACGGCGTAAAATTGAGAAGCGCTCCTGACCGGTTCTTCACCTAGTCAGGAGTGCTTTCTGCTGGCTGGGCGATACTGGGTTCGAACCAGTGACCTCTTCCGTGTCAGAGGACAGCTTCGCAGCGACGAGGTCAGCGGGCTCCGCCCAGCGCTCAAGGATGAACCGACAAGCATCGACCACCTGTGTAGGCTGACAGGCGTCCGGTGTTCGATTAATCGAACGCGAAGTCAAGATCGAGACGGTGCCACAACGTGTGGCACGTGCCGCGCTCCAACTGGAGGAGACGGGAGTAAACGGGAGCTCATTCCACGCTCAAACTGGCCAATTCCGGCATGACGAGCGTGGGTCGCGCCCGGTTCAAATCCCCCCTCGCGCACCAGTACGACCCCCGGCTTGACCTGGGTTTATATGGAATCCGCGGCAGGACCTCAGGGCCCATGGTGGCACCAGGGTGGCACCGACTCAGTTCGGAGGCCCTGCCATCTCTCAAACGCTGCTCGCTTCTTGTGCTCAAGTCGATGGTGGATCGGGCGATCTCGCCGTACCCGCGTCCCGATCTGCAGCCGGTAGCGGCGCGTCCGCCGCAGGCTGGCGCGCTGTTCACCACGGCAAGGCGTGTGGCGACCTTGAGACTGCGGACTCATGTCGCTGTCAACCTCTCGAACGGCGCCGCGGGCCTGGACGCATCCTGGTCTGCGCGTTGGGTGAGCCTGGGTCCTTCCAGCTACTGCTGTCGGAGCTCAGCAAGCGGATGTAGGCCGCAGCCGAACTGTGCAGTATCGGTTCAGCCGCCGCGCAGGCAAGTCCTGTTGCAACAAGCCCTGCTCAAGCCTGCTCATCCGCCGAAGTAGCGGAGTCTCTGGCGCATGAGCGGATCGACCTGCGCAGTACAAGGCACAATCGCCACTTCAATGGCAAATCATGAAGACCCAGAGTTGGTTGAGGCGCAACGCGACCCTCACCATAAACTGGGAGTTAACTGGGAGCGGAGCAATTGATCCCGCTCACAATCTGCTTCTGACTAGGACAGTTGTGCGCCGCGAGGTGACTGGTTGCACGACATAGTTAGCAGGTGTCTCGGGACATAGTTAGCACCTTCTTTAGCGTGGAGGTGCGCCATGTCGATGGCCCGGCTCGTGATCACCGCTGTCATGATCGAGGGGCGGAGCAAGAGTGAGGTCGCCCGGGAGTACGGAGTATCCCGGGTCTGGGTGCAGAAACTCATCCACCGCTTCGACGCAGACGGCGAGGCGGCGTTCGAACCCCGGTCCCGCCGCCCTCATTCCAACCCGTATGCGGTCGATCTGGGGGTGGAGGACCAGATCGTGCGGCTGCGTAAGCAGCTGTCCAAGGATGGCCTGGACGCGGGCGCTGAGACCATCGCTGCACACCTTCAGATCAACGGCGTCTCCGCGGTGCCGGCGGTCTGGACGATCTGGCGGATCTTGTCTCGGCGCGGGTTTGTGGTCGCCCAGCCGCAGAAGCGGCCACGGTCCAGCTGGCACCGGTTCTGCGCCGAGCAGCCCAACGAACGCTGGCAGGCCGACATCACTCACTGGCGGCTCGCCGACGGGGCCGAGGTGGAGATCTTGAACATTCTCGACGACCACTCCCGGGTCAACATCGCCGCCAAGGCGCGTCGGGTCACCTTGGGCTCGCAGGTGGTCGACACCTTCACCACCGCATTCACCCGGTGGGGCCTCCCGGCCAGCGTGCTCACCGACAATGGGGCGGTCTTCACCGCAAAACAGCGCGGCGAGGGCCGGGTCGCGCTGGAAGTACAGCTCGGACTGCGCGGGATCCGGCTGCAGCACTCCCGCCCGTACCATCCGCAGACCTGCGGCAAGGTGGAACGGTTCCACCAGACCCAGAAGAAATGGCTGCGGGCCCAGCCCCGGGCCGCCACTCTGGTCCGGCTGCAACATCAGCTGAACCGGTTCCAGACCTACTACAACACCGTCCGGCCGCACCGCGCGTTGGGCCGGCGCACCCCCGCCCAGGCCTATGCGGCCCGACCCAAAGCCGTTCCGAGCGGCCCGATCATCCCCACCCACTACCGGGTCCGGCACGACAAGATCGACCGCTGGGGCGCGGTCACTTTGCGCCACAACAGCGGTCTGCACCACATCGGCCTCGGCGCCCGGCTCGCCGGAACCCCGATCAGCCTGCTCATCGACGACCTGCACATCCGCGTCATCGATCGCCACACCGGTGAGCTGATCCGCGAACTGATCTTGGACCCCAGCCGGGACTACCAGCCCCGCGGGCTGCCACCCGGCCCACCCAAACAGACCGCAGCCACACCCCGCCCGGCATCCCGATCCCGGCCCAAACGTGCCGCCCGCAGCCGAGGTCAAGGCTGGCCGAAGGCCACCCGCAGGGCCCCGGCCTTGACAGCGGCGAGGACGGTGCCACCATCACCAGCCGGGATGCCGGACACCCCCAGAAATGCAACGATGTCCCGAGACACCTGCTAACGGTGTCCCGAGACATCACAGTTGTGCGCCGCGAGGGAATCGAACCCCCAACCCGCTGATTAAGAGCGTGTTGACCGCGTGATCGTTGGGTGCCGGGCAGTAGCAGCGGTCGCGCACCAGGTCGTCCTGATGCCTGTCGGGACCGATGAGACTGCGGTTCCCGACAGTTCGTGAACGGTGCTGATGTGAGCAATCGGTGAGCACCTCGGAACCGTATGTAGCCCCCTTGACAGCATTGGGGTGCAAGGCGCATCCTCCTAATTATGTTCGTTGCTCCTAAGCGTGATAGGGCAGCCGAACGTCGTGCGGCCACTCGCCGGGAGATCCTGGAGGCCGCGTGGGAGCTCGCGCAGGAGCAAGGCCTTGCTGAGTTCACCCTGCGGGACCTTGCCGAGAGAGTGGGCATGCGTGCGCCGTCGCTCTACACCCACTTCGAGTCCAAGAACGCGATCTACGACGCGATGTTCGGCCAGGCGTGGAGCGACTTCGAGCAGGTTGCCCTGGCCGAGCTCGCAGGACTCCCGCAGGCTCCGCGAGCGGCGATCCGTCGAGCCGCGCGGGTGTTTTTCGACTTCGCGGTCGCCAACCCTGCACGCCACCAGTTGATGAACCAGCGTCCGATCCCCGGTTTCGTGCCGAGCGCGGATTCCTACGCACCCGCTGTGCGGGTACTGGAGCTGGGACGACAGCTTTTTAGCGGCCTGGGCCTGACCGACCCGTCCGACAACGACATTTGGGACGCGATAGTCGTCGGCCTGGTCAACCAACAACTGGCCAACGACCCCGGCGGGACGCGCTGGTCGGCGCTACTGGACCGCGCGATGGATATCTGGGCCGACGGTGTCGGCCTTCCCCCCGACCCTCCGGCGCAAGACCGGCGGACAACTCAACCACGGAGCCCGCGTCGGCGGACCCCGGCCACAAGGAGCACCTCATGAACACCACCACCACGACCT
>DATEWO010000318.1:0-23949 GCA_035257925.1 Propionibacteriaceae bacterium
GGCGAAGTTCGACTTCTGGACGCACCAGGCTTCGGCCGCGCTATCCTCCGAGCCAATGAGCAGACCGTTCTCGCCGGGAGCGATGACGGTGATGTCGTCCCAGTCGAAGCTATAGCGGCGGAACGGGTTGATGATCTCGACATTCTGGTCAGTGACCTGCAGCCGTGGATGGAACCCAAATCGCCACGCGTATAACAGCGCCAGCATCGTCAGCAGGACAAACAGCACCGGCAGCAGGAGCGTGCTGTCGTTCCGGTAGAGCAAGTACGCGAGTATCGGGATCACTACAGCGGCGGCGAGAGCGAAGGCCGATACCAGCACCAGTGTCACAGGGGCGGCGCGCCAGACGCGTCGGGTCCGATCACTCATCGGTCTACTCTCTACCGACAATGAGATTGCGCCCCCCGGAGGTCCGCGATCGGTCGCTGGCCAGAGTCCTACGCTGAGCAGATGCCTGGCGTCGCAGTGGTGACAGACTCTACGTCTTCCCTCGACTCAGCCAACGCTGCCCGTGCTGAGATATCGATCATTCCATTGCAGGTCGTGATCGACGACATCAGCCGTCCGGAATCGGAAGTGCGGCCATGCGAAGTGGCGGCAGCGTTACGCGAGGGCCGGAAGGTGAGTACGTCACGACCTACGCCCGAGGTGATCGCTAACACCTACGCCGAGTTGGCCGGGGCCGGCTACGACGCCATCGTCTCAGTCCATCTCAGCAGCAAAATCTCTGGCACCTGCGGTGCGGCGCAGGTGGCCGCGACCTCGGCTGACATCCCGACCATCGTGGTCGACACCATGACCTTGGCGATGGCGACAGGGTTTGCAGTGTTGGCGGGAGCTGACGTAGCGCACTCGGGTGTGGGCCCAGATGAGGTGGTCTCGACTGTGCGCCGCCGGGCGGCGGCTTCGACGACCTACTTCTACGTTGACAGCTTGGAATACCTGCGGCGTGGCGGCCGGATTGGCACCGCGGCGGCGATGCTCGGTTCCGCGCTGGCGGTGAAGCCTCTGCTCACCGTCGCCGACGGGGAGATTCGACCGTACGAGCGGGTCAGGACTGAATCCAAGGCGCTGACGCGGCTCGCGGAATTGAGTGTGATCGCGCTTGAGCAAGCCGCGACAGCCGACGGCCTGGTGGACGTCGCCGTCCATCATCTCGACAACCCCGACGGCGCAACCCAGCTGGTCGATCGACTGAGTGGCTGTCTGCACCTCGGAGACATTGTGATCTCAGAAGTGAGTGCCGTGCTCGGCGTCCACGTTGGTCCGGGCACCCTTGGGATTGTTGTGTCACCCCGGGTCTGACGGGTTGACATTGCGACGCTCCGCGTCGCGCGGATCGCGCTCGGTGGTCCGCTGTCGTCGTCCTCTCTCGGTGACGAAGAAGCGTGGTCGTCTCGCTCGTCCTCCAATCAGCGGCGCGATCCGGTGTGACATCGGCGAGATCGCGTCTATCCCCAGCCGCGGACGGGATCGAAGGGCTGTCCACAGATTCCCGAAGGTGCGTATCACGCCACAGTGCCGTCCTTAGCTTTTCGACATGGCAAGACGATCAAAAGTGGACCTGGAGCTAGCTCGGCTCATTAGCGACCGATTGGCGCTGGTGTTGGCTGAGCAACCACCACGCAGAGCACGCGGACCTGGACCGGCGTCTGAGGAGGAGTCGGAGTTTCCTTCAGAGTCTGCGCTGGACAGCACCGAGGACGGGAGAGCGCACGTCGTGTCAGAGACCCTGGAGGAGCTGCCCGGAGGGAGGTTCAGCCGGATGCACGTCGGCGTGATCGGCATGCTGCTGGTGCTCGGCGTGATCACAACCGGATGGTTGTTGCTGCGTGCACGACCGACCGCTGTGGCCAGTCCGAGCGAGGTGGTGACCATGAGTACTCCCGCGCAGAGTGCGCCTACAGCATCGGCCTCGACCAGCGAGCGAGCGACCAGACTCGTTGTCCATGTGCTGGGCGCCGTCCGGCGGCCAGGCCTGGTGAAGCTCCCCGAGGGCTCACGCGTTCAAGATGCCATCGACGCTGCAGGTGGGCTGACCGATCGGGCCGATCCGGGTGAACTCAATCTCGCCCAGCTGCTTGCTGATGGTCAGCAATTGGTGATCGGTACCAGCAGCGATCCGGCGGGGGAGGTGCGAGATGGACGCGAGTCGGGTGCGGGCAGCGGTTCGGCTGCAGCGGCGACGCTCGATCTGAACCGTGCCAGCCAGGCACAGTTGGAGGAGCTGCCGGGAGTTGGGCCGGTCACAGCCGGGGCCATCCTCACCTGGCGGCAACAGCATGGGAGGTTCAGTCGGATTGAGGAACTGCAGGAGGTGGATGGCATCGGGCCCAAGACGTATGCCCAGATCGCGCCGCACGTCCGGGTGTGAGCGTCTGGGCACAGCGGCTTGCGGCGGCGCGGACCGGAGTCGACGGGCTCATTGTTGACCGGTGGAAGGATCGGCAGCCTGCTGCTGCGCCGGTCACCCTGGCTCGCCCGGCCGACCTGCGCATGGTGCCGCTGGCGTCTGCGGCGTGGGGAGCCGCCTGGGTCGGAACCTGGGGTACGGCGGCTGTCCTTGCAGCAGCTGCGGCCGCTGTAGCCGTTGCTCTGACCGTCGCTGCTCTGCGGCGTTCGCCCCTGGTGCTGAGCGCCGCCCTGGTCGCAACCGTGATCATGGGCGCGGGGGTCGTCGATGTGCACCGGCTTCGCCATGGGCCCGTTGCGCTGCTGGCGGAGCATCAGGCGGTGGTCTTGGTGAATCTCGAGATACGCGCAGACCTACACCGGGTGGCCACCAGCGGAATCAGGGCTGCCGCCGGAGTCACGAAAGCGGTGACAGTACGCGTCGAGGGCCGGGGCAGGACCTGGCTGGTCCGGGCTCCGGTATTGGTTGTCGTCACCGGCCAGCAGCTGGAGAAGTGGTTCGAGACCCCAGTGGGCACTCGAGTGGCGGTGCAGGGGCGTCTCGAGGCACCTGATCGCGGCTCGGATGTGTCTGCGGTGCTACGTGTCCGCGGCTCACCGGTCGTGGTGGAGCGTCCGTCTCGGGGCCTTCGCCTCGTGGAGCGGGTCCGCGCCGGGTTGCGGCGAGCAGTCGCCGATCGCCGGCCGGAGCCGCGCGCTTTGGTGCCTGCCCTCGTTTTGGGTGATACGTCCGGCCTCGAGGCGGAGCTGACCCAGGACTTTCAAGCGACTGGTCTCGCTCACCTGACCGCGGTGTCGGGTGCGAACCTGACACTGCTGCTTGCGTTCTTGTTGACCGTTGCGCGTTGGGCGGGCGTCCGGGGGTGGTGGCTGCGCGCCGTCGGCCTAGCTGGAGTGATCATCTTCGTCGCCTTGTGCCGCACCGAGCCGAGCGTGCTGCGCGCGGCTGCGATGGGCCTGGTGGCGTTGGCCGCGCTGGGATCAGGTAGCCGAGCTGCTGGAGTGCGCAACCTGGCCGTCGCGAGCATGATCTTGCTGCTAGTGGATCCATTCCTCAGCAGGTCGATTGGCTTCACGCTCTCAGTCCTCGCCTGCGCCGGGATCGTGTGGTGGGCTCGAAGCTGGTCGGTGATCATGAACCGCTGGCTGCCGGTGATCATTGCCGAGTCGATCGCGGTGCCCTTGGCCGCTCAACTCGCCACCATCCCGGTGCTGGCGGCCATATCTGAACGAGTAAGCGTCGCCGGCCTGATGGCGAACGCGCTGGCTGGGCCGTTCGTAGGACCCGCGACGGTGCTCGGCTTTGCCGCCGCCGGCGCGTCGTTGATCAGCGCAACGCTGGCTGCCGTCTTCGGCTTCGGCGCCGCGTGGACTGCACAGGCGATCATCTGGATCGCCGCGGTCGGTTCCCAGCTTCCGGGCGCAGAATGGCATCTTTCAGTGACTCCGCTGACCCTGGCTTGGGTGGGCATCAGCTCATTGCTGCTTGGCCTCTCGATGGCGTACGTGTTGGCGCGGCCGTGGCTATCCCTGTTGCTGGCTGTGGTCATGATCATCTGCCTGGGCGGCGCGCCCCGCCAGCCAGGCTGGCCGCCACGTGACTGGGTGATGGTTGCCTGCGATGTCGGTCAGGGCGACGGGCTTGTGGTGCGGACAGGCAGCGGTAGCGCGATCGTGGTGGACAGCGGTCCGGTACCCGGCGCGATGCGGGGGTGCCTGGATCGGCTGCGGATTACGCAGGTCCCGCTGCTGATCATCACTCACTTTCACGCCGATCACGTTGCCGATGTGACCGGGGTGCTGCAGCGTCGTCGCGTGGGCCAGCTGTGGCTGAGTCCCTTCGCACCGCCTGGGCCGATGACCGCAACGATCAGGCATCAAGCTGCGCAACAGGGGATTCCGGTGAATGCGCCGCATGCTGGCACCCGAGCCAGTGTTGGAACCGCGGAAGTGCAGGTGCTGGGACCGGTGGACCATGTGTCGGTCGGCCAAGATGACTCGTCGAAACAGAACGACAGCAGCCTGGTGGTCATGGTCACGGTGGCCGGCCTACGGCTGCTGCTTACTGGCGACGTCGAACCACCCGGCCAGCAGGCGATTCTGGGCAGCCAGGCGGATCTTCGAGCCGATGTCCTCAAGATTCCGCACCACGGTTCGGCAAAGCAGGATCCGGCGTTCTTCGCCGCGACGCAGGCGCGCCTCGCCATCGCGAGTGCTGGGCCCGACAACGACTACGGTCATCCGGCACCGCGTACGGTGCAACTCGTCCGGTCCGCGGGAATGACCCTGCTCCGGACCGATCAGCACGGCTCGATCGCGGTGCGGCTGGATCGTGACCGATTAGGTGCGGTCACGCAACGATGATCATGCGTGCCGAGGCGCACGACACGCTAGGACACTGCCACCGGGAAACGCAGTGGTCCGCGCAGCGTAGTACCGGGCCGCATTGTGATCGGCGCGGTCTGCCGGATCCGTGGGAACCGTTCGGCAAGAGCGCGGAACGCCTGAGTCAGCTCCAATCTGGCCAGCGGCGAGCCGAGGCAGTAGTGGATGCCGCCGGAGAAGGCGAGGTGCTCAACCGGGGACTCTCGGGTGATGTCGAACCGGTTGGGTTCTGGGTAAGTATCGGGATCGCGGTTGGCTGCCGCCAACAGCGTGATCACCCACTGATTCTTTCTGACCAACACATTGCCTACCTCTGTCGGCTGATTGGCCACCCGCGCCGTCTGCTGGACCGGAGGATCGAATCGGAGCACCTCCTCGACGACGGCCGGCGCGCGCCCAGGGTCTTTGACCAGCAGATCCCACTGCTCCCGGTCGGCCAGCAGCCAGTGCATGCCGTTGCCGATCGCATTGACTGTGGTTTCGAAACCGGCGATGAGAAGGAGCCGCACCAGTGCCGACAGCTCTGCTGCGGTGATTTCCTTGCCTTGCTCAGCCACCAGAGCGGACACCAAGTCATTGCCCGGGTTCACTCTGCGCCGATCGAGCAGCGTAGCGAATGTGGTCCGGAGCTCGGCATCGGCGGCCGCCAGCGTCCGGGCCTGGGCGAGCGACCAGATGCCATCCAAAGCCTGCGCGATCGTCGAGCCGAGCCGCCGTAACCTTTCCGGATCATTGGGCAGGCCGAGGAGGTGAGTCACTACCGCGATCGGCAGTGGCGAGGCGAAGGATGTCATGAGGTCGAACTCGCACTCGCGTTCACACTGCTCGAGCAGCCCTTGGATCGCTTGATCGACTAATGTCACGTACCCTGCCATCCGCCGCGGTGTGAAGGCCGGTGCAGCGAGCCGGCGGATCCGGGTGTGATCGGGCGGGTTGAGCTCAAGCAATGACAGGTCGAGTCCTGCCTGGTTGGCAAGATCTTCGCTGCCGTCTTCGGGTCTAACGCCGAACCTTCGACTCCGCAGCACCTCATTGCACAAGCGGTGGCTGGTGGTGGTGTAGTTGCCGAGCCGGGTGGGCAGGAGCGGGCCCTGGGCCCGCATTTCCTCATAGATTTGATACGGATCGGTGTGATGGTTCGGCAGGATGAGTCGGCTGAAGAGATCGCCGCGGACGTGGGCCCAATAGAGAACCCGCGCTCGTTCCCGATACATCCCGCTGAGGAACCTGGCTGCCTGGACCGCCTTCGCTGCGGAGCTCATCTAGCCAACTACTCCATGCTCATCCAGGTCCGGTCGTCGGGTTGATGCGCACGATCTGGCCCTCGCAGCTTGCCACCACCTCAGGCGCCACCTCACCTTGAGTGATGTGCCCATCGGCAGGATTGTCGCCGCCTGGCACGTTGGCAAAGCGCACACCCAGCGGATCTTCTCGGCAGACATAGCGCCAAAGCTCTGCACTGTCGGTTAAGCCGAGGCCCAGGAGCACGTCCGCGCGGGTATCGAATCTTGTAGTGCCCGCAACGACGATGACGTCACCGTACTCGGCCGCGACGATACGACCCGAGATCTTGGAGCCCTCAGGCGTATAGGCCGTGACGGGTGACAGCGAGACATTGAGATCCCGGTTGGAGAGCTGCTGGTACCCCGCGAAGGTTGTCACGGTCCGGCAGGTAAAGCCGCTGATCACCAAGGTCTTGGCCGGTTCCCTCTGCTGCGAGACGGTTGTGGGCTGATCAAGGATCCAGGAGCCGCAGCTGAAGTGCACTTCGTTCGCCGGGCTTGCGTAGGCCAGCTCGGCCACCCTCTTCTCGGCGACCCTGGTCGCTGGCCACCCGACGGCACCGGTGACGATCAGGATGCCGATCACGATCAGGCACCGGCCGATGAATGCAGCATCGCGGCGCGGCGGCCATGCCTGGTAGGCGACCCAGACAGCGACGCCGAGCAGCAATCCACACAGGTAAAGCAGCGCACTGCTCGGAGTCCATAAAGCGGCGAGTCGCAGCGCCACCGTGTTGTCCTGAAGTGCGTAGGCCGCGTCGCGTATCTCTGGAGCGAACAACCAGCGGCCCACGGCCGTCGGTGCCGGGCCGACGATGGCGTACGCGGCGAGGAGCGGCAGACCGCTGTACCAACTCTTAGGTGGCAACGGGCCGAGGTTGTCCATGAATCCGTGAAGAGAGGCATAGCCAGCGCTCCAGACCCAAATGATCAGCAGCAAGACGCCGATCATGGTGGATCTCAACTCACCCCTTGCGGCGAGGGCTATCACGCTTGCCAGGGCCGCTATCAGGCCAAGGGCCGCCGGAGCAAGCATCGCCGTGCGCCCGAGCCAATGCCGGGTGCGGGAGAGCCAGAACAGTGCAAAGGCACAGATCAGCAGCACCAACGCCGGAAGTCCCCACTGTCCGTTCTGCGCTTGGACCTGTGGCTGACCTTCACTGGTCAGAGCAGCAGAGGCGAGGGGGGACAGCTGAGTGAGCCACAGTTCGTTAGCCGGGAAAGCGCTCGTCTCCGGGATCCAGTAGTGGATGAAGAAGACCCATTGGGCACCCAGTGAGATCACCAGAGGGATAGTTGCCGCCTGCCGAATCTTTCGGGAGTCTTCTGCCCGTTCGGCGCCAGATGGCCCGAGCGACCCCACGTCCGGGCGGGCAGCGCCCGGATTGGTGTACGTGATCTTGGTCACGACGGGGTGCCGCTCACGCTCATGGATCAGCCCGTCGTGTCCGCCGCCATGAACTCGACCCGCTCATGGGGAACCAACCGCCGTAGGGCTTCTCGATCCGACTGGGTGCCAACCGACAGTCCCTGCGTTCGCTCCTCGGCCGATCGCAGGGCATGATCGACACCGATCCGCAGAATCGAGTCGTCATCAACCGAGCGGACCGATACCAATCGCCCGGGACTGCCGTCGACCTGCTTAAACCAGGCGCGAACCAGATCCTCATAGGAATCTGCTACAGCAGCCACGAAATGCACATGACGATCTTCCAGGTAGACGCCAAAGGCTTCGCGGAGCCGGCTTCCTTCATATGCACCGGGCTCGCGATCTACTACGGCAACGACGGTTGCCGAATTGCCGACCTTGGCGCCGGCGATGGCTCGCAGCTCCGGTTCTGCATAGCGACGCCAGATCCGACGCAGCCCAGCATCCATGGTCAATTCGGTGACGAATGCTGCCTGGGTCTTGGCCGCGAGAGGCGCAGCCGGTGCCGGCTTGACGGTTGCGGCTGTCTGGTCCGTCCTTGGCGAGCTGGACTGAGCTGGTACGCCGGGGATGGCGCTGTCCTTGGGCCAGGTGACCTCGATAACCGCGAAATCGCGACGTACCAATGTTCCGCTTGCGAAGGTCTTGGGCAACCAGCGTTCGGCCATGACCTGTTGCACTGTTTGGCGACGTAGGTCGGCAAGCCGGTTCATCTTGACGGCGGCGTGCAGCTCCATAGCCACCTCGGTTTCGACCCGCTGAAGCAGGTAGCTCTCCAGCTCGGTCCCGTACTCCCCGGCTAAGCCGGCCACGGAGGCGTATTTGTCGCGATCTGTGAGTTGAACGGTGACTCGGACCAGGCACCGCTCGATCTCGTGGCCGTCCAGTGTCATGAGATGGTCGACGATGACGTCAAGCTCAACAGGTGCGGTGTTGACTGCCAGCACTTGGACTGGGCGCAGCGAGGGAAGCAGCCCGGGTGTGAGGTATTCGCCCGGGAATTTGAGCCGGGGCGCACTGTCCTGCTCGAAGACCACCACAACGGTGTTCGGTTGGACGCTCACCAGGCGGTCTAGGGGATGCGGATCCCCAGTGAGCTTCATGCCCAGCGCCGGCTCGTCCATGACGCCTTTCTCGGCGCCGCTGGGGTCAGTCGAAGGCTGCCGATCAGTCACCACTCGACCGAACATTGAGGACCACAACTTGCCGACCACCGACGCCCCTTCCGCCTCGTATCCAGTGTCTCGGCTCATGTATATCAACACCAGTGATACGCAGGCGCGAATCTGATTTGTGTTGCGGGACGGAACATGACCTAACTGGCACCAACCCCCCGGAGTCAGTGGAGGCTGGCATGCTGAGAAGCGTGGCGGCACCGACGTCTGTCTTCGGTCGGCTGGTCCTTATCAGTGGGCCAGAGGCGCTCTTGGCTGATCGCGCGGTGGAAGCTCTGTGCCACCAGCTGCGCTCAGAAGCGCCAGATGTCGAAGTCTCCGAGATCGAAGCGGCTCGGTTGGATTCAGGCAAGCTTGCCGAGATCACCAGTCCATCGCTGTTCTCAAGCCGGAGGGCCGCCGTGATCACGGGGCTGGAGGATCTGACGCCGGAGCTCGACGTGGATCTGGTCAACATGGCCGCCGAGCAGCTGCCGGATCTTGTCGTCATCACTGTGCACCGCGGCGGGCCGAAGGGCAAAGCACTGCTTGAAAAGCTGAAGTCCGCCGGCGCTGAGGTCATCGAATGTGCCGCTGTGAAGCCGTGGGAGCTGCCGCAGTTCGTCTCAGCAGAAGCCAAGCGAGCCGGTAGCTCGATTGATGCAGCCGCCGCGTCGGCGCTGGTGGACGCCGTCGGCCACGATTTGCGGGCTCTGGCCGCGGCGGTCACCCAGCTGTTCTCAGACGGCGAGGGCGGTCCGATCACCGTCGATCAGGTCCGCCGGTACTTCGGTGGTCGATCCGAGGTGACCAGCTTTGCGGTGGCAGACGCGGCTTTGGCGGGGCGCACTGGCGTTGCGATGGAGCAGCTCCGCTGGGCGCTTGCGACAGGTGTCGCCCCGGTGCTGATCACCAGCGCTCTGGCGTCCGGCGTCCGCGGGCTCGGCAAGTTGATTACGGCAGGCAGCGGGCAAAGAGAAGCGGACCTGGCTCGAGAGGTAGGGGTGCCGCCCTGGAAGCTCAAGTCGATGCGTTCCCAAGCGCGTGGCTGGGATCAGGCAGGTCTTGCGACGGCGCTCAAGGTGGTCGCGGCGGCCGACGCAGATGTCAAGGGCGCTGCTGACGATGCCGCGTACGCCTTGGAGCGGGCCGTGCTCGGCGTCTCGCGGCTGCGCCGGAGCTAGTGCCGAGCACACTAGGCCCTGGAGGTTAGCGCTTCCTCTTCTTCTTGCCGGACGGCTCCAGATGCGCGGCCTTGGCCGTGATAGCGGACTTGCGATTCGCCGCCTGATTTTTGTGGATCACACCTTTGGATGCTGCCTTGTCCAGCGAACGCGAAGCGGAGTACGCCAGCTCAGTAGCCTTCTCGGCATCACCAGCGGCTGCGGCCTCATGGAACCGGCGAATCGAGGTCTTCAGCGCAGACTTCGTCGCCTTGTTACGCTGACGAGCCTTCTCGTTGGTCTTGATTCGTTTGAGCTGGGATTTGATGTTCGCCACGACAGGCCTCTGGAACTCTTTCTGATCTGGTGGTGGGGCGCTGCTGTGCAGGCGCAACCGACAACGCTACCAGCGGCGTCATCGGCGGGCCAAATTCGCCATATCACGTGAGGATGTGGGTGTGAGTCCTGTGTTCACGCCGCCGCCGGGGCGTACCGACCCGTCGATCATCCGCAACTTCTGCATCATCGCGCATATCGACCATGGCAAGTCGACCTTGGCCGACCGGATGCTGCAGCTGACTGGTGTCGTCGACGAGCGCTCGATGCGGGCCCAGTATCTGGATCGCATGGATATCGAGCGGGAGCGCGGGATCACCATCAAATCCCAGGCCGTTCGGATGCCGTGGAGGATGCGCGGCCGGGGTGACCACCCGGATGCCTCTCAGACCTATGTCCTGAACATGATCGACACGCCGGGCCATGTGGACTTTACCTACGAGGTCTCGCGTTCCCTGGCCGCCTGCGAGGGCGCTGTGCTTCTGGTAGATGCCGCGCAGGGTATCGAGGCCCAGACGCTGGCCAACCTTTATCTGGCCTTGGATGCCGACCTTCATGTGATTCCAGTTCTGAACAAGATCGACTTGCCCAGCGCCCAGCCGGACAAGTACGCGGCTGAATTGGCCAAAGTCGTCGGCTGCGATCCAGCGGAAGTACTTCGCGTGTCGGCGAAGACGGGTGAGGGCGTGGAGGATCTACTCAATGAGATCGTGGCTCAGATACCGGCGCCGATCGGGGATCCCAAGGCGCCGGCCAGAGCGTTGATCTTCGACTCGATCTATGACACCTATCGAGGAGTCGTCACCTACATACGCGTTGTCGACGGCGAGCTCTCGCATCGTGAGCGGGTGTTGATGATGTCGACGAAGGCGGCCCACGAGACGCTGGAAGTGGGTGTCATCTCTCCCGAGCCGACGAAGGCAGCCTCCTTGGGTGTCGGTGAGGTCGGCTATCTGATCACCGGGGTGAAGGAGGTACGGCAGTCCCGTGTCGGCGACACGGTTACTTCGCTGAGCCGGCCGGCATTACACGATCTCGGCGGCTACCGGCCTCCCAAGCCGATGGTGTTCGCCGGCCTTTTTCCCATCGACGGTGCTGACTATCCGGAATTGCGGGAGGCATTGGACAAGCTGCAGCTCAACGATGCGGCGCTCAGCTTCGAGCCGGAAACCTCCGGTGCGCTCGGCTTCGGATTCCGCATTGGCTTTCTGGGTCTACTGCACATGGAGATCGTGCGCGAGCGGCTGGAGCGCGAATTTGATCTTGACCTGATCTCTACTGCTCCTAGTGTGGTCTACCGCGTGATCATGGAGGATGGCACCGAACTCGAGGTCACAAATCCTTCGCAGTATCCGGCAAGCGGCAAGATCGCTGAGGTGTACGAGCCGGTGATCAAGGCCACCATCCTGGCTCCGGCAACCTATATCGGCACCATCTTGGAGCTGTGCCAGAGCCGTCGCGGCATCCAGCACGGTATGGACTACCTGTCCGAGGACCGGGTCGAGATCCGCTACACGTTGCCGCTGGCCGAGATCGTCTTTGATTTCTTCGATGCGCTGAAGTCGCGTACCAGGGGTTATGCGAGCCTCGACTATGAGCCGTCCGGCGAACAAGCCGCTGATCTGGTCAAGGTCGACATCTTGCTGCACGGTGAGCCGGTCGACGCCTTCTCTGCGATCGTGCACAAAGACAAGGCCTACTCGTATGGCGTGATGATGACGGCAAAGTTGAAGGAGCTGATTCCCAGGCAGCAATTCGAGGTTCCCATTCAGGCGGCTATCGGGACACGGGTGATTGCACGCGAGAGCGTCCGGGCAGTCCGCAAGGACGTACTGGCCAAGTGTTATGGCGGCGACATCACTCGGAAGCGGAAGCTGCTCGAACGACAGAAGGAGGGCAAAAAACGGATGAAGATGGTCGGCCGGGTCGAGGTCCCGCCCGAGGCCTTCGTGGCTGCGCTCTCTACGACGGATACCGGAAGGGCCGACAAGAAGTAGCTGTGCAACGATCTCTTGCCAGCGCGATGCGCGAGCAGAGACCTAAAGAAGGGGAGAGACAGGTGTTTGCGCTTCAGTTCACCGAGTACGGCGGTCCCGAGGTCCTCACCATGGGTGAGGCGCCCGAGCCGCATGCGGGCCCCGGACAGATTCGGATCGTAGTGCGGGCGGCGAGCGTCAATCCGATGGACGGGAAGATCCGGTCGGGGATGTTCGCGCAGGGCAAGCCTCTCGAGGGCACCGGCTATCTGGGCTTCGACGCCGCCGGAGTTGTCGACGAGGTTGGCGAGGGTGTGACCGGTGTCGCGGTCGGTGATGACGTGTTTGGTCTTGGGAAAAACACCCAAGCCCAATACGCCGTCCTGAACTCATGGGCCCACAAGCCGGCGTCGCTGGACTGGGCCGTTGCGGCCGCCGCCGGGGTGGTCGTCGAGGCGGCTGAGCGGGCGCTGCGGCTGCTGGGCGTGACCTCTGGCAGCACGCTCTTCATCGACGGTGGCGCCGGCGGGGTAGGTGCGACTGCCACCCAGATGGCAAAGGCTCGGGGCGCCACAGTGATCGCCTCGGCGAGCGAGGCCAACCATGACTACCTTCGCGAGATCGGCGCCATTCCGGTTCTCTACGGCGAAGGCATGGTGGAGCGGGTGCGTGCGGTGGCGGACCGACCGATCGACGCTGTCTTCGACACGGCCGGCAAGACTCCGATCGAGGACCTGATCAGCCTTGCCCCCGAACCGTCCCAGGTCGTCTCTATCGCAAACTTCGCGGCTGCCTCAGCTGGCGCGCGCGTGAGCGGCGGCGGGGCCGATAGCCAACCCACGGAGGCTCTCGCCGAAGCTGCCGAGCTTCTGGAACAGAGCAAGCTTGTGATCAAGATCCAGACCTTCCCCTTCGACCGGGCCGCGGAGGCGTACCAGATCAGCCAAGCAGGCCACGGCCGCGGGAAGCTCGTCCTCATCCCTGACTGACTGACTGACTGACAAGTCGCCCCGTCGCCAGATCGATCCGGACTCGCCACCGAGAACTTCACCCACGGCGTCCCGACAGCTGGGGGACTGGCAGGCCTACCTCGAAGCGGCAGCCACCCTCGACGTTGCGTACCGAGATCTCGCCGCCGTGCGACTCGACCACACCGCGGGCTATCGCCAGGCCCAAGCCCGCGCCGCCATCGTCGCTCCGGGACGGGTTGCCGCGCCAACCAGCGTCGAAGACCCGGGAGAGATTGGCTTCCGGAATCCCGCCACAGCTATCACTGACGGCGAGCCGAATATGACCGTCGGCAGTTCGTCGGCCCTCAAGGCGCACCACCAGCTTCGGGTCGGTGTGCCGGATGGCGTTCGTGGTCAGGTTTGTCAAGGCCCTTGCCAGGTCGTCTGAGGATCCGAGGACCGCCAGCCGGTCATTGTCGGGAAGATCGACTTCCAGGCGAACACCTCGTGTCCGAGCTGTTGCTGCCGACTCGGACGCCACGTCGCTGATCAGCTCTGCTAGTGACACCATCGTCTGCGGTTTGGCCTCCCTGGTGCCTTGTACGCGCGACAGTGCGAACAGGTCGTCCACTAGAACGCTCATCCGCGCCACAGTGGCTCGCAAATGAGACAACGCTCGCGGCACGTCATCGATCACGCCGTCCTCCAAACCCTCCGACAGCGCGCGCAGGCCTGCTAGCGGCGTACGCAGGTCATGGGACATGAAGCTGACCAGCTCTTGACGGGACTGCTCGGCGGCCCGCGCCCGAGCTCGTGATTCAGCTAGGGTTCGGCGAGTTTCGGCGAGATCGTCAAGGACCTTTGCGAGCTCTCGAGGTGCGGCGGCGGCTTTGGCTGACCCAGCTGCCTCCACCGGTGTGCCGCTTGCTGAGTCTGAGACGAGCTGGTGGAGGCCTGCCCCGACGCGGCGGGAGGCATGCGAGATGCGGCGCACCACCAGCCATGCGCCGAATACCGCGAGCAGCAACGATGTCAGCAGCGCGATCAGAATCACCAGCGAGTCATGTGCGGAGAAGAACATCAGCTGCACATTGATCAATACCGCTGCTGCCACTGCAACGACCGGCAGCAGCGTGGCAATCGTCAGCTGTTGGCGCAGTGATCGGTAACGCACCAGATAGAGCAGGGCCAACCCGATCAACCCAACAGCTATGCAGCTCGCCAGCGTGAGCCCGATGATGATCATGAGGTCTTTCATGACCGGCTGTCCTCACCGACCAGCTCGTCCTCCCGCGCCATGCGGTAGCCAAAGCGTCCAACCGTCAGAACCAGCGTCGGATCGGAAGGATCCCGCTCCAGCTTCTCCCGCAGCCGTCGGACGTGAACTGTCACCGTTGATGTGTCGCCGAAGTCCCAGCCCCAGACCCGCCGTAGCAGTTCCTCCTTGCTGAACGTCTGACCGGGATGGCTGGCCAGAAAAGCCAACAAGTCGAATTCCCGCATCGTCAATGCCAGCGGTCTGCCGGAGCGGCGAGCTTCCCGGGCCGCTGAATCGATGGTCACCGGACCAAGCGTCACGATCGAATTCAGCAGCGGCGTGCCGGCTAGTCGCTCGGTACGCCGGAGCAGGGCTTCGACTCGCAGCACCACCTCGCGTGGCGAGAAGGGCTTCACGACGTAGTCATCGGCGCCGGTTTCCAGTCCGACTAGCCGGTCCTCCTCCTCACCACGTGCAGACAGCATGATGACGCACGCATGATCTCCGCTGCGCCGCCGGCGCCGCAGCAACTCCAAACCCGATAGGCCGGGCAACATGATGTCCAAGATGACGACGTCCGGGTTGATCCGTTGCCAGAGCTGGGCGGCCTCGCCACCATCGCCGATCCATTCCACCTGGTATCCGGCTCTGCTGAGATAGGCCTTCAGCACTTCCGCCATCGTGACATCGTCCTCGACGACTAGCACGCGCGCTGTCATGATCATCAGCCTAGGCAGCGGGCGTTATGGCGACTACACCGCCGGGCAGTCCTGCTCGAGGGCGTAAGCGAGTCGAAAGCGATTCACCTCTGCGGGGGAACAGTCTGGCTCGGCACTAGCCTCGAGATGTGCCGTCTGTCATGCCTGAGGGACAGCCTGCGCCAAGCGACGGCTCGCTACCGGAGCAGGCGCGAGCCGAGCTTCCGCTCCGACCACTCGGCATTTACATCCACGTGCCGTTCTGCACAACCCGCTGCGGCTACTGCGATTTCAACACCTATACCGCCGCCGAGCTCGGCAGCGCGCGCGGAGCCAGCCGCGCGGGCTACGTTGACACCGCGATCCACGAGCTCGGACTAGCGGCTCGAGTGCTCGGCCCGGACGCTCCTGCAGTCTCGACGATCTTCGTAGGTGGCGGAACCCCGACCGTACTTCCGCCGGATGATCTTGGTCGGCTGATTACGGCGGTGAATGGCTATTTCGGGCTTGCGCCGGACGCCGAGGTGACGACCGAGTCCAACCCGGAGTCCATTGACTCCGCGGGCCTGCACCGGCTTCGCGAGCTCGGCTTCAACCGGATTTCCTTCGGCATGCAGTCCGCGGTGTCTCATGTGCTCGCGACGCTTGACCGGACGCACTCGGCGGGCCGTCCGCTGCAGGCCGTTGCCGAAGCCAAAGCAGCCGGGTTCACCAACATCAGCCTTGATCTGATCTATGGAACGCCGGGGGAGTCGGCGAGCGACTGGCGGGAAAGCCTGGATGCGGCGTTGTCAGCAGCACCGGAGCACATCAGCGCCTACGCACTGATCGTCGAGGAGGGCACCCGCCTGGCGGCCCGTATCCGACGCGGCGAGCTGCCATTCACCGATGACGATGATCTTGCCGATAAGTATCTGATCGCTGACGACCGGCTCGCCGCCGCCGACTACACGGCCTACGAGGTGAGCAACTGGTCAACAAGTACGGCATCCCGCTGCCGGCACAATGAGGGCTACTGGCGCAGTCATCATTGGTGGGGCGTCGGGCCGGGCGCTCACAGCCATGTGGGTGGCGTGCGGTGGTGGAACGTCAAGCATCCACAGGCGTACGCGGCGAAGCTTGCTTCAGGTCAATCGCCGGCTCAGGCCCGAGAACTGCTTTCTGTTGAGCAACGGCGGGTCGAGCGCATCCTGCTCGAGCTGCGCCTCGCCGACGGCCTCACCACCTCACTGCTCACCAGTACCGAGCGGAGCCGTCTTGTTGATCTTCTGACCCGGGGCCTGGCAGTCGTCGAAGACGGCATGTTGATCTTGACCCGTAACGGCAGGCTGCTCGCGGATGGTGTGATCCGTGATCTGCTGGATTGAGGGTTGGTGCCCTGAGCTCGTTGAAGGACACGAGCGTGCTTCGACAGGCTCAGCGCACATGTGTGGCAACGGTTGGAGCCTGGTGGTTGTCTGGCGGTGTGGCGGTGATGGCCATGTTTCCGTTGAATTCGGTGCTCTTCCCGTACATGCCGTTGCGGCTGCGGGTGTTCGAGGAGCGCTACTTGATCATGCTCGCCGATCTGCTGAGGAGCGAGGACGTCCGGTTCGGCGTCGTGCTGATCGAGCGCGGGCGCGAGGTTGGCGGTGGGGAGGAGTGCTTCAGTCTTGGCACGATCGCCGAGATCACCCAGCTTGGTGCTCAAGAAGGCTTTGTCGGCCTGATTGCTCGAGGCAGCCGACGCTTCGAAGTCACCGAGTGGCTGGACGATGCGCCGCACCCGCGCGCCGAAGTACGCGAGATGCCCGAGCTGGAATGGGATGACGGCCTGTGGCGGCTACGGGAGGTAACCGAGCAGCTGGTACGCCGGACCCTTGCTGTCGCCAGCGAGTTTGCCGAGAACGTATGGCCATCTGATGTTGAGTTGTCCGCCAATCCGGCCGCGGCGGCCTGGCAGTTGGCCGGCATCTCACCCCTCAATGCCCTCGATCAACTAGCACTGCTGGGCTCGACGTCGTTCGCTGAACTGCTCGCCGGGGTCTCGGAGCTGACTCGTGCGGCTGCGCTCGCCTTTGACGCTCCTTGGCCGAACGGTGACGCAGGGTAGTGGCCTCGAGGCGCGGGGCCCGTAGTGCCACGGGTTACCACGCTGATGGGCAGCAGCACCTGGCGCGGCCTGGACTCTGGGTCGATCAGCAACCGACCGACGTGCTGCCCCTTATCCCGGATTGGTTGATGAACCGTGGTGAGATCGGCGGCTCTGGCGGCGGGGATGTCGTCGAAGCCGCATACCGACACATCGGCTGGGATGCTCATTCCGCGGTTCGCCAACACCTGCAGTGCGCCGAGTGCCAGTACATCGCTCAAGCCGACAACCGCCGTCGGAAGTTGATCATGGTCGAGTAGCCAAGTAGTAGCAGTGGTCCCGGACTCGATGGAGTTGTGGCCACCCGAAACGATCAAGACCTCGCCTGGCATCGCCTTGCGTAGGCCGGCGACGCGGGCGGCGTAATCGAGGAAGCTGATCTCGGCTGGACCGAGGCGCTGCCCGGGACTTCCGGCCGGTTGGTTGGTCTCGACGAGGACCGCGATGTCTCGATGGCCCAAGCCGGCTAGATGTTCGCCAACCAGGACACCGGCCCCGAAGTCGTCGATGGCCACCCAACTCGATTCGGGATCATCGCTGACGCTGGTCGTCACCAACCTCATTCCGCGTGCCCTCGCCAGCATGGCCGCGGGGTGGTTTCCGGGAAGGGAAAGGATGGTGAGCGCATCGATGTTGGCGTTCCGGACGGCCGTCACGTCACTCTCGTCTGCCTCGGCCGGTAAGGAGCCGGCCGCTCGTCTGGACACAGGCATCAGCACGATGCTGATTCCGTGTTCCTCGACAACCTCGCTGAGACCGGTCAGGAACTCGATCGCGAAAGGATCGGAGAACGCGTACGAGAGCCGCTCGGTGAGAAGCACCCCGACAGCCTCAGCACGGCCCATGCGGAGAATCCGTCCGGCAGCATCCGGTCCTGGGTAGCCGAGCTCCTCAGCCGTCGCCAGAATCCGCTCACGCAACTGCGGCGACAGCTGGTCTGGACGGTTGTAGGCGTTGGAGACAGTTGCTGGCGAAACGCCCAGCACAGCCGCGAGGGTCTTGACGGTCATGCGCGCCATTCGTGCCTCGCGTTACCCCATCCGCTGAATCGTTCTAGTCAGCCTATCGTCTCGGATGATCACCGGGCGGCCGTCAGCAGCGAATGTGCCCAGCGAGAGGCGTTACGGCGTCAACTAGCGCGTCAAGCGCTCCTTGGCTATCCGGCAGAGGCCGGCATCAGCCGGCGAGACGCCACCGCTGCTCAGAATCGCCTCTTCTTTCCCTTCCTGGTATCCCAGGACTCGCTTCCCGGAGTCCAGTTCAAGATGCTGGCACGCTCCATGAATTCGTCACTCGTGATGTCGCCGCGTGCAAACCGCTCGGCGAGGATGCGCTTGGCCTCCGCCTCGGGTGAGCGATTGGCGGTCAACTGCGAGGACCCGAGCTGCCCGTTCCGAACCAGGAAGAACAACAAGGTGCCCAGCACGAGCAGCATGAGCAGGAAGAACATGAGAGCTCCTAAGGGGGGTGCGAAGGGCGGCACTGCGCCGCTGGCGAATGTTGCTGAGGGCTCGACGGCTCCCCCGGGAGGGCCGTGATGATGATGATGGTGATGGTGATGACCGAAGCCGCCCTCCAGCGGGATGAGTAGTGGGGTCATGGGTCAATTGTGTGACGCGCCGCCAATTGCCTGCATCGGCTGAAAAGCGGCTCTTTGAGTACGCTCCCTGACGTAGCCGGGATACCCCTGTCGCCCGATGTGCAGCCCGGGCGGCCGGAATAGTGTCAAGACGACCGCGGACACGATCGAGGAGGGAACCATGCGGGTCGAGGCCCGGCGTGCGCTCCTCATCGACTCCGCCCTCGGATTCGCGTTGGCGATAACCAGCTGGATGGCCTCGTTCTATGTCTGGGAGCGCTCGGAGTTCGGCCGATCGGAGCGGCGTCACGGGCCACCTCCCCAGATGGTCACCAGCATCGATCCTTCGCCGTGGGTGCTGCCCGCAGTGCTCCTGGTGGCGCTGGGAGTCGCCGCTCGGCGGGTATGGCCTCGGGCAGCCTTCATCGCGACAGTCGTCGGGGTAGGCGCCTATCTGGCAACAGGATCGACATTCGCCCCGATCTTTCTGGGACCTGCGCTCGCTGTGTATTCCATGGCCAGTGGCGGGTCGATCTTGGCAGACCAGACACCGGCAAGCGCCTCGCGGTCGGCGATGGCACCGCTGCACAGCTGGGCGCCGCTGCTCGTGCTGCTGCTGCCGATGATCATGGCGGGGTACTGGCAGGAGCCGTACCTGGGCCTGCTCGATCCGGCTTTCTACGGGGGCTTGCTGAGCGTGATCGCGATCGCGGTTGTCCCCGCCATGATCGCACTGCTGGTGCGAAGTCGCCGGGAGAGCGAGCGAGAGGTTCGTGAGCAGGAACGCCGTCGCTACGCCTACGAGGAACGGCTCCGGATCGCCCGCGACGTGCATGACGTGGTCGGCCACAGCCTTGCGGTGATCACCATGCAGGCCGGTGTGGCGCTTCATCTGTTGGACAAGGAACGGACCGGCAACCAGCGCCCGGATCAAGTGGCCTCCTCTCTGGAAGCGATCAAGAAGACGAGCCGCGAGGCGCTGGCGGAGCTTCGGACTACGCTCGAGATCTTCCGCGCCGACTCCGAGGAGCCGCGCAGTCCGCTGCCGGGACTGGCTCGACTCGACGATCTGGTGGACGGGCTGCGCTCAGCCGGTCGGGAGGTGACCCTGGTCCATGAGCATCCCGATGATGATCTTCAGGAGGTGCCGGCGGCGGTCGACCAAGCGGCGTTCCGGATCATCCAAGAGTCGCTGACCAACATCGTTCGGCATGCCCCGACGGCTCACGCAACCGTGCGCGTGACTCGCGACGCAGGGATGTTGTCCCTCGAAGTCAGCGACGATGGACCCGCGGTTGGTGTGCCGGGCGACGGGAACGGGATCCGTGGCATGCGCGAGCGGGCCCGAGCAGTAGGCGGCACCGTGCGAGTCTCGGTGCGCGAGCCGAGCGGGCTGGTGGTACGAGTCGACTTGCCGCTGATGGATGGGGCGGCACGATGACCATCTCCGTCGCTCTGGCCGACGATCAGGCGCTGGTCCGGATGGGCCTGCGAGTGCTGATCGAGTCTGAAGATGATCTTGTGCTGGCCGGTGAAGCCGAGAACGGTCAAGAAGCCGTAGATCTGGTGCGACGCACCCGACCGGACGTGATCTTGATGGATATCAGGATGCCACGGCTCGATGGAATTGCCGCCTTGCGAATGATCGTAGGAGATCCCTCGCTTGCTGGTGTGCGGGTGATCATGCTGACCACGTTCGAGCTCGATGAGTACGTCTTCGAGGCGTTGCAGGCAGGTGCAGCCGGTTTTCTGATCAAGGACACCGAGCCGGCCGACATGTTGCGCGCTATCCGACTCGTTGCTGCGGGGGAGTCCCTGCTGTCACCGTCGGTCACCCGGCGGGTGATCGAATCGTTCGCATCCAGATCGCCGATTCTGAGGAAGCATCCGCAGCTGTCGGAGCTGACCGATCGAGAGCGTGAAGTACTGGCATTGATCGGGGAAGGGCTGAGCAACGATGAGATCGCCCAGCGCTTGGTAGTCAGCCGAGCGACGGCGCGGACTCACGTGAGCCGGGCCATGATCAAACTGCGGGCTCGCGACCGGGCGCAGCTGGTCGTGATCGCCTACCAGTCCGGCTTGGTGCGCTGAGGCGTCGACGCTGTAGATGGCATGCATGCTGGGTACAGCGTCAGCAAGCTGGGTACAGCGAGCGGCGCAGTGACGGCTCAGGCCAGCGGGAGCGGCGGCCGAGGCGGTTCATGGGTATTGGCTGCCTGGGCCGCGATCCGCCCACGCTGCTCGAAGACAAACTCACGGCCCACTGGTTCGCCGTGGCCTGGAACCGCGAGAGTCGTCGCCGTCATCAGCCCAATCACCGCATCCAAGGTGGCCGGCCACTCTTCTGGAACCGAGTCAGGGCCAAACGACGGTGGCCCGGCGGATTCCAGCAGGTCCCCGGCAAACAACACGTCGGCATCGGGTACGACGACCAGGAGGTCTCCATCGGTATGTCCCCGGCCGAGGTGAGCGATCTCCACCCGCCGATCACCCAGGTCGAGTGCCGTCGCGACCGCTATCTCCACGTTCGGCTGTCCCAGCTCGCGAGGGTCCAGGCGCAGCCGTCTGGCCTCTGCTGCGGCTTCGTCGGAAGAGAGTCTGAACCGTACCGATTCATGGGCGATCCGTGGAACGTCGGCGAAAGCTGCCAATCCGAACGCGTGGTCATAATGCCAATGCGTGACTACGACGGCCGTCAGCGGCAGGTCCGTCACAGCGGCGAGTGACGCGCGTAGTGCACAGCCCTGCGCTGGACTCGACCCGGTGTCCACGAGCAGGGTGTGCTGCGATCCGACGATGAGTCCGAGGCTCACCGATTCCGGTTCTGCTACAGCCACGTACACGCCTGATCGCAGCTGCCGCCAGGGTCCGAGCGCTGGCGTCGCGGCCGGTTCGACACCCGATGAGGGCTCGGTCATCACGCTAGACTGGCACTCTGTTTGTGCGAGTGCCAACCCGTACGCCTCACGTCAGTACCGGGCAGGGACGTTTCAGGAAGGAGACGCATGGACGACCGCAAACTCGAAGTGCTTCGCGCCATCGTGGCCGACTACGTCTCCAGCCAGGAACCGGTCGGGTCCAAGTCGCTGGTCGAACGTCACGACCTCGGTGTCTCGCCGGCGACAGTTCGCAACGACATGGCGGCGCTCGAGGAGGAGGGCTACATCACCCAGCCGCACACCAGTGCTGGTCGGATCCCGACCGATAAGGGCTATCGACTGTTCGTCGACCGCCTGGGTTCGCTCAAGCCGCTGTCCGCCGCAGAGCAACGCGCCATCCAGACCTTCCTCTCAGGAGCGCTCGATCTGGATGACGTGCTGCTGCGGACGGTCAGATTGCTGGCCCAGGTCACCCAGCAGGTGGCGATCGTTGAGTATCCGACGCTCAGCCACTCCGTTGTCCGTCACGTGGAGATCGTGTCGATGTCGCCGTCGCGGCTGCTGCTGATCCTCATCACCTCTACCGGGAGAATCGAGCAGCGCGCGCTGGAGATTCCGGAGCACGACGAGGAGACGCTTGCCGAACTCCGGGCACATCTGAATGCGGCCACGGTCGGGAATACCTCTCCGCAAGCGGCAGTTCGGTTGAGCAAGCTCAGCTCAACACTGCCACCATCGCTGCAGATGATCGGCCAGGCCGCGATCGCGACCTTGCTGGAGATGGTGAGCAGCGAGGCGTCAGGGAGGATGGTGGTCGGCGGTATGCCTAATCTGACCCGGTACGGCTCTGAGTTCGAGACCACCGTCAAGCCGATGTTGGAGGCCCTCGAGGAGCAGGTGGTCTTACTCAAACTGCTGGGCGAGGCCAGCGCCGATCAGGTGACGGTCCGCATTGGTCAGGAGAATCCGTTTAAGGAGCTCCAGTCCACGTCGGTGGTGGCTAGCGGCTACGGTAGTCAGGTCGACACGTTCGCCACTCTGGGCGTGATCGGCCCGACTCGGATGGATTATCCCTCCACGATGGCCTCGGTCCGCGCGGTTGCCCGCTATGTCGGCCGATTCCTCTCAGAAGGATGAGAAGAACTGGCATGAGCCTTGACTACTACGAGATCCTGGGCGTCCCGCGTGATGCAACACCTGAGCAGATCAAGAAGGCGTATCGCCAACTTGCGATGAAGCTGCATCCCGACGTGGCACAGGACGCGGATGCGGCCGAGCGGTTCAAGAGCGTCGCCGAGGCGTACGAGGTGTTGCAGGATCCCAAGAAACGTGACCTTTACGACCGCGGCGGCGACCCGCTAGGTGGCGGCTTCAGCGGCTTCAACGGTGGCTTTGGCCCGGGCGGTTTCGACTTCAGCAACCTCGTGGATGCAATGTTTGGCCAGCAGACTTCGCGCGGCCCACGGTCGCGGGTACGGCGTGGTCAAGACGCGTTGGTCCGCCTCGATCTGGAGCTCGCGGAAGCAGCCTTCGGCATCACCAAGCCGCTGCGGGTGGATACCGCCGTACTTTGCCCACGCTGCAACGGATCAGGTGCATCCGAAGGCTCCCGGCCGGTCAGGTGTCCGACATGCCACGGTCAGGGCGACG
Organism: Propionibacteriaceae bacterium; assembly: GCA_035257925.1. Classification (GTDB taxonomy): domain Bacteria; phylum Actinomycetota; class Actinomycetes; order Propionibacteriales; family Propionibacteriaceae; genus Microlunatus. The sequence goes on from DATEWO010000318.1 coordinate 23,284, forward strand.
TAACGCATGTGCAGCGCTCTTTCATCGGCGATATCCGGACCACCCAGCCCTGCCCCACCTGCCATGGCTACGGCACAGTCATTCCCGACCCCTGCGTGGAATGCTCCGGGGATGGCCGGGTCCGCGCCACCCGAACCATCAACGTCAAGATTCCGGCCGGGGTCAGCACCGGCAACCGCATTCACCTCTCCTCTCAGGGTGAGGTCGGTGCCGGCGGTGGACCGGCGGGTGACCTGTATGTCGAGCTCCAGGTCTTGCCACATGAGATCTTCCGTCGCGAAGGCGATGATCTGGAGGTCGTGGTCAAGATTCCGATGACCGCGGCTGCGCTGGGGACCGAGGTGACGGTGGCGACTCTCGAGGCCGACGTGGAGGACTCTGCGCCCGAAGCCAGGGCGGTCCGAGTCGCGGTGCCGTCTGGGACGCAGTCCGGCACCCGCATCGCGATCGACGGCAAGGGCGTCCCGCGGCTGCGGGGAAGTGGGCGTGGACAGCTCGGCGTCACCCTGCTCGTGCAAACTCCGACGCGGATCGACGACGAACAGCGGGATCTGCTGCGCCAGCTGGCCGAGCTGCGCGATGAAACTCGACCTGAGGTCACCGTGCAGAAGCACAGCCGCGGCGTTTTTGGCCGGCTGCGGGACGCGTTCGCCGGCCAGTGAGGCG
>DATEWO010000319.1:0-3070 GCA_035257925.1 Propionibacteriaceae bacterium
TCGCCTCATTCGCCCGGGTGAATGCTTTTGGCTTCGTCGAGACCCCGTACCGGAAGGTGGAGAAGGGTCACGTCACAGATCAGATCCACTACCTGACTGCGGACGAAGAGGACCGGTGGGTCACAGCGCAGGCAAATGCCAAGTTGGACGACAAGGGTCGCTTCACCGAAGATCGGGTGCTGGTTCGTAAGCGCCACGGCGAGGTCGACACAGTGCCGGCCAACGAGGTGCACTACATGGACGTGTCGCCGCGCCAGATGGTCTCTGTCGCGACCGCGATGATCCCGTTCCTGGAGCATGACGACGCTTCACGCGCGCTCATGGGCTCGAACATGCAGCGCCAGGCAGTGCCGCTGATTCAGTCGGAGGCACCCTTCGTCGGCACGGGCATGGAGTACCGCGGCGCGGTGGACGCGGGTGATGTGACGGTCGCCACCCAGGCCGGCGTAGTCACGGCGGTGAGCGCGGACCTGATCGATGTGACGCAGGACGACGGCACGTTCAAGACCTACCGGCTCAGCAAGTTCCGGCGCTCGAACCAGGGCACCTGTATCAACCAGCGCCCGCTAGTGACGGTTGGTCAACGGATCGAGAAGGGGACGCCACTCGCTGACGGTCCGTGCACTGATCACGCAGAGATGGCCCTTGGTCGCAACCTGCTGGTCGCTTTCATGCCGTGGGAGGGTCACAACTACGAGGACGCCATCATCCTCAGCCAGCGGCTCGTCCAAGATGACGTGCTTACCTCGATCCACATCGAGGAGCATGAGGTCGACGCTCGCGACACCAAGTTGGGCGCCGAGGAGATCACCCGCGACATCCCCAATGTCAGCGAGGAGATGCTCGCCGACTTGGACGAGCGCGGCATCATCCGGATCGGCGCCGAGGTATCCACCGGCGACATCCTGGTTGGAAAGGTCACGCCGAAGGGCGAAACCGAACTGACCCCAGAGGAACGGCTGCTACGCGCGATCTTCGGCGAGAAGGCGCGCGAGGTACGTGACACCTCGCTCAAGGTGCCGCACGGTGAGTCGGGCACAGTCATTGGGGTACGCGTTTTTGATCGCGACGCTGATGATGAGCTTTCGCCTGGCGTCAACCAGTTGGTCCGGGTCTATGTGGCCCAGAAGCGCAAGATCCAAGATGGTGACAAGCTCGCCGGGCGTCATGGCAACAAGGGCGTCATCTCCAAGATCTTGCCGATCGAGGACATGCCATTTCTTGAGGACGGCACCCCAGTCGACATCGTGCTCAACCCTCTGGGTGTGCCGAGCCGAATGAACGTCGGTCAGGTCCTGGAGACCCACCTTGGCTGGGTTGCCAAGCAGGGCTGGGATTTGGACGGCCTGAAGAAGACTGACTGGGCCGACCGGCTGCGGGGCGTGGGGTTTGGCCACGTGGATGGTCCGGCCAGGTTGGCGACCCCGGTGTTCGACGGTGCTACCGAAGAGGAGATCACTGGCCTGCTCGGCCAGACCTTGCCGACTCGAGACGGCCAGCGCTTGGTAAATGCCGAAGGTAAGGCACACCTCTTCGACGGCCGCTCCGGTGAGCCGTTCCCAGAGCCGGTTGGCGTTGGCTACATCTACATGCTGAAGCTGCACCACCTGGTTGACGACAAGATCCACGCCCGCTCGACCGGACCGTACTCGATGATCACCCAGCAGCCGCTGGGCGGTAAGGCACAGTTCGGCGGACAGCGGTTCGGCGAGATGGAGGTCTGGGCGCTGGAGGCGTACGGCGCAGCGTGGGCTTTGCAGGAGCTGCTCACCATCAAGTCCGATGACGTGCCCGGTCGGGTGAAGGTCTACGAGGCCATCGTCAAGGGCGAGAACATTCCTGAGCCCGGCATCCCGGAGTCGTTCAAGGTGCTGGTCAAGGAAATGAAGTCCCTGTGCCTCAACGTCGAGGTGCTGTCCAGCGACGGTACGGAAGTGGAGCTGCGAGATTCAGAGGACGATTACCGCTCGTCTGAGGACTTCGGTATCGACCTCTCGCGTCGCCCCGGTGACTCCCTCGGCGGAGTCGAAGAAGTCTGAGGTGCTTCTCCTCTGCGGAGGTGAAGGTCCAGTCCATCGACAACTTGAGATATCGCGTACTGAGAGAAGAGAGATAACCAAAGCATGCTCGACGTGAACTTCTTCGACGAGATCCGCATCGGCCTGGCCACTGCCGACGAGATTCGCAAGTGGTCGCATGGTGAGGTGAAGAAGCCGGAGACGATCAACTACCGGACGCTCAAGCCGGAGCGTGACGGTTTGTTCTGCGAGAAGATCTTCGGTCCCACTCGGGACTGGGAGTGTTACTGCGGCAAGTACAAGCGGGTCCGCTTCAAGGGCATCATCTGTGAGCGATGTGGTGTCGAGGTGACCCGTTCCAAGGTGCGCCGCGAGCGGATGGGTCACATTGAGCTTGCTGCTCCGGTGACCCACATCTGGTACTTCAAGGGTGTCCCGTCGCGCCTGGGCTACTTGCTCGACATCGCCCCCAAGGACCTGGAGAAGGTCATCTACTTTGCGGCGTACATGATCACCGACGTCGATGAGGAAGCCCGGCATCGGGACCTGTCTTCGCTCGAGGCCAAGATCGATGTCGAGCGCAAGCAGATCGAGGGCCGCCGGGACTCCGACATCGAGAACCGGATGCGGAAGCTCGAGGAGGACACTGCCGCGCTGGAGGCGGAGGGTGCCAAGGCCGACGCCAAGCGCAAGGTCCGTGAAGGTGCGGAGCGCGAGGTCAAGCAACTGCGTGACCGCGCCCAGCGTGAACTCGATCGGCTCGAGGCAGTCTGGAACCGCTTCAAGAACCTCAAGGTGCAAGATCTCGAGGGCGACGAAGTGCTGTACCGGGAGATGAAGAACCGCTTCGGTAAGTACTTCTCCGGTTCTATGGGCGCTGACGCCATTCAGAGGCGGCTGGAGACCTTTGACCTCGAGGCGGAGGCAGCGGATCTGCGCGAGACCATCCAGGTCGGCAAGGGGCAGCGCAAGACCCGTGCCCTGAAGCGACTCAAGGTGGTTTCGGCGTTCCTCACCACCAAGAACAGCCCCACCGGGATGGTGCTGGACTG